>QLUC01000082.1 GCA_018725275.1 Bacillota bacterium
TCTGTCAGTCAAATTGTACCACAGACCCCTAGCACACGCCACACGCTGGGTGCTCATTTCCGCGCAGGATTGTGCAGGCATGGTGCCACAACTGTTGCCGACAAGGGCAACGAAGGCAACGAAAAAGCTACCCAACGTGTTGAGTAGCGTCCATTACTAGAGCTTGTACTCCTTGCTCTGCAGACCCTCCTGCAGTGACCATTCCATGAACAGGCGAAACTGTTCCTGTTCGTCTAAGTCACGGAAGCGATGGCGCGCGTCGGGAGATAGCCCACCGATGAACCTCCGGTAGTGCTCATAGTGCCGCCAACTGCGCAGGCGCCCGCGCTCGGCCTTGGCCTTTAGCGCTCGCCGATGTCTAACCAAACCATAAAAGCCCAGAGCCAAGACCGCAAGTATGCCCGCCAGGAAGAACCTCTCCATACCTTCATCTCCACACCTTCACCACATATTCTTCTTCCAGCCAAGCGACTTTGTAGCCGAAATGCTCTAAGATGATGCGAAAAGGTACCATAACGCGGCCATGAAAAAGTACCGGAGCGGCCTCTAGGGTGCGCGCCACGTCATTAATATGTATCGTCCTTTGGCCAACAACTACGGCAATGTCCTGCCCTTCCCTGCTAAGGGTGACCCGTTGGGCCCCTTCATCCCAAAGGGCTGTAGCACCGGCTATCTCCGCTAAAAGGCGCAGGGGCACCAAGGTGCGTCCGTTGACAACCATTGGCAGGGGCATGCGCTGGGGCAAGTATCGTCCGTCGTACAAAACAGCAGGGTTGGAGAGGTGGACCACCGCAGTGCGCGTGGGTCTTTGCGCTAACAGACCCAAGGCAGATACGAGTGTATGGTTGGTTTCTACCGCACGGAAAACCAGCCTGACGATTCCAGGTAACCTAACCCAGTTTTGCCACCGCAAGGCCTCTGTCATCATCGCCCGCAGCACCTCTGCCTGGCTGAGCGAACGAAGGTACATGCCGTTGGTCGGGGGCTTAAGCCTATCAAGCAACTCTTGCCCGGTATGACGCCGGCCCCCGATTGATACCCCACCTAGGCGGTTGGCTACATCCACTATGAGGCTCTCATTAAAGCGCACATGGCGGGCAATTTTTATGCCCAAAGCAACTTCCATGCGGGTCACGAGTTCGGCCATGGACAGGTCTCGGTAAGGGTTTTGGCCCTCTCCCCACGTGCCTAGCACTGCCAGTTCGGCGGACTTTGGCAGCAGCTCGGCAACAAACTCGCGCCCCACGACCCGTAGCACGCTCAAACTGCCGCCTGCGCCGGATACTCCTACCACTAATGTGTATGTAGGCGTGCGGGCTTCTACCGACGGAGCCAAGGAGAAGAGCAGAACGATGAGCAAGACATACACCAGAGAATTTTTTACTTTTAGGCAGCGACATCTCATAAACAAGCCTCCATTTATACTGGGTATCGGCTCATTGTATCATTGCCATGTTGTCGTAATAGCGCAAAAATTGTCGAAACGCACCGAGTTTATTATGTTATTGTCTCTCTGCCCCGGCACTGGCCACCTGCTCGACCGCTAATTCTTCAATCGATTGCAGCAAATTGAGCACCTCTGCCCGGGTGCAACTCTTGCCCATCTGCTCGGCTCGTGTAAACGCTGCCTGCCACTGGGTACGGCCGAGCACGCTTTGCCGGGCGATGCGGATACGCTCGTGGGAAGTAGCAGCTGTCACCTCATGGGCTGTCAGCAACTCCTCGTATAATTTCTCACCCGGACGGAGGCCCGAGAAGACTATGGGGATATCGTGCTCAGGACGCAGCCCACTTAGGGTGATGAGGGTTTTGGCTAACTCTACTATTTTTACCGGCTCACCCATGTCCAGCACAAAGACTTCGCCGCCCTGCCCCATGGAACCGGCCTCAATGATGAGGCTCACCGCTTCGGAGATGGTCATAAAGTAACGTGTCATGTCGGGGTGGGTCACGGTAACCGGGCCGCCTCGGGAAATTTGCTCCTTAAAAAGTGGAATGACCGAGCCGCGACTCCCTAAAACATTGCCAAACCGCACCGCCATCAACTTTGTTTTACCCATTTGATTATGGCTTTGCACTAAGAGCTCCGCCATGCGCTTGGTCGCACCCATGACGTTTACGGGGTTGACCGCTTTATCTGTGGATACTAACACAAAAATTTCGCTTTTATTGGCGAGGACGGCATTCACCACATTACGGGTACCAAAAAAATTGTTCTTGACCGCTTCGGTGGGGTTTTGCTCCATGAGGGGCACGTGTTTGTGGGCAGCGGCGTGGAAAATGACCTGGGGAGTGTGGTGGGCAAAAATACTCTCGATGCGGCGAGCATCTTGCACGTCGGCGATAAGCGGAATTATGTTGAGGTCCGGGTTTACTTGTGCCAGTTCTCGATGTATTTCATAAATGCTATTTTCTCCCCGCCCTAAAAGGAGCAACTCTGCCGGTGCACAGCGCGCCAACTGACGACAGAGCTCGGAGCCGATGGAGCCGCCGGCACCGGTCACCAGCACCTTCTTGCCGCGCACATACCCAGAGATCATGGCGCAGTCGGCCGTCTTTTCGCCGCGGCCCAGCAAGTCCTCGATGCGCACCTCGCGCACCGGGCTCTGGTAGGAGCCGGTCCCCAGCACCTGATAAATCCCAGGCATAATCTGCGCCTTGATGCCTAAGTTGGCGCTTTTTTCCACCAGCCCTTTCACGAGTGCTTTGGTAGCCGAGGGCATGGCAATAATAATTTGGCTGATCCCTTGCTCTTTGACCAACCTGTCAATCATACTCAGCGGACCGAGTACGGGAACATTGCCGAGCAGAAGCCCGGCTTTATGGGGGTCATCGTCCAGGAAACCGACCAATGTGCCCAGTTCGGGGTGTTTACGGGTTTCGTCTATGAGAATTCTCGCTGCATCGCCGGCCCCCAGCACCAAGGTGGGCGGACCTTGGTGTCCTTTTGCGCCCCTCTGCCGACCAGCCACCAGGCGCAGAGCAAAGCGCCAGCCACCCACTAAGGCTACGTTAAAGAGCCAGGCAATAACCAGCACACTGCGCGGAAAGCCACGCGCCGGGTCAAGGTGCAAGACAGCTAGGAGAGTGCCCATGGCGAGGGTTACCGCACCGGCTATAGTGACCAGCTCCGGCGCGGAAGCATAGCGCCACACTTGGCGGTATAACCCAAAATAATAGTAGACGACGGCAAAGAGCGGCACGGCGATGAGCATAAACCTAGACCATTCCAAGTAGAGCGATGTGGGAGGGGCCCCCTCAAAGCGCAGGTACAGGCCAATTATCCCCGAAGCGAACAAGGCCAGCATGTCCGCGAGGAGAAGAAAGAATTTGTAATTGCGCTGATTTACCATTTATCTCCCCCCCCCTCCTAGGCTACCTCTTACTGCCGGTTCTAGCAGCATAATAGTAGTAGTAATCCTCCGACGCCTCGTGTTCGAAGCCGTTTAACACGACGCCAAGCAAGTGCGCCCTAACCCCGTCTAGCTGAGCCTTGGCCTTTTTCACTTTGTCAACCGATACTTCGGCGGCGGCAACAACGAGAACAACCCCGTCCACCAGCGAAGCAAGGATGGTGGAGTCTGCCACCGCCAAGACAGGGGGGGTGTCCATAATAATATAGTCAAAAGACTGGGCCAAAGTTGCCAGCAATTCGCGCATGCGGAGGCTACCCAAGACTTCGGAGGGGTTAGGCGGGATGGGGCCGGAGGTGACAACCCGTAAATTGGGCACCCCCACCTCGCGCAAGGCTAACTCGGATGGAGCGTTTTGCACCAACAAATTTGTTAACCCCACTTGGTTAGAAATCTGAAAGACCTTGTGCTGTGACGGCCGCCTGAGGTCGGCGTCGATCAATAATACCTTGCTGCCAGTCTGCGCGAAAGCGATGCTCAAGTTAGCGGCAGTGGTCGATTTGCCCTCGGCCGGGGCGGTTGAAGTCAGGACTAGGGTCCGCAGCGGCTTGTCAAGCGAGGAAAACTGCAGGTTAGTCCGTAGTACGCGGTATGATTCGGCAATACGCGACGACAAATTCTCTGTTATAAGATGGTATTGTTTCATTTTATGCTTCATGCCTAGCCCCCCACTTGCTCTTTAGCAAAGTCTTGCACTTTGAACAGGGGGATGGCTCCCAGCACAGGCAGGCCAAGCAGCCGCTCCACATCATCTGGCTTTTTAAAGGTATTGTCTAAATAACTGAGCACGAAGGCCGCGGCCACAGCGGCCATGCCGCCCAAAAGCCCAGCCATAACCACGCTCAAGAGTTTGCGCGGCGCAACCGGGTACTCCGGCGCGACGGCCCTGTCCACCACCATGACATTTTCTACCTGCATGACGCGAATGGTGGTTTTTTGAAAGGCCTCCCCCACCGCATTAGCCAGTAAAGCCGCAAATTCTGGGTTGGTGCTTTCCACCGAAATAGCAATAACTTCGGTATCGCCGCGGAGCGTCACATCTACCATTTCTTGCAGTTGCTGCACTGATTGTTGCAGGCCGAGCTTTTCTTTGACCTCGACCGCGACCGCACGACTGCGGGCAATTTCGCGGTAAGTTCGCACCAACTGACGGCTGGCCAGCAAGTCGGCGTGCGTAATTGCCGCGGTGGTCGCCTGATTTCTCACCAGTAGCGTTGTTTCCGCCCGGTAGACCGGGGCAACGATAAAAAACACGCTCACTCCGGCGACAGTGGCAGCTACCAAGGGTAGCACCAGTATCAGTAAAAAATATTTTCTTAAAATCCCCCAAATCTGCCTGAGATCAATTTCTGTTTCTTCTTCTAGATGGCGATTCTCCACAGTCCTGCCCCTTCCCAATCTGTTGTACTTGTTTTTTGGACTCATGACACCAGTATCTTACCACAAACAAATAGACGTGCACACCACCTTTGGTATTTTCCGGTCTGAACAATTTGTGGAGAGCAATCTTTGCCGGTCGCGGCATGGGGAGATGTGTAAGTAAAAAAGGACTTGCCAGGTAATGCTCGAATATTTAGGGCAAGGAGGGGTCTTATGAAACCCATTAAAATTTTAGCGGCACTAGTGCTGGTCGTGCTCCTGACGCTTAGCGTAGCACGCCCGCCGGCGGCGGCGGAAGATGTTTTTCAGGTGGTTTTGCGAGTTTTGCGGCTGGTGCAAAGCGAGTTTTGGCGCGAGGTCTCGCCTGAGGTCTTAATTAGGGGCGCCATCAATGGCATTATGGAGGCCTTAGACGACCCGCACTCGGTCTACATGGAGCCGCGGGCGCAGGAGCAGTTTATGCGGCAGGTGACGGGGGCCTTTGCCGGCATTGGGGTGTCGCTCGAGATTACGCCTGACGGGGCGCGCCTGAGCCAGGTGTTTCGCCATAGCCCTGCCGCGAGAGCCGGCCTTAGGGCGGGCGATGTCATCTTATTTGTCGAGACGCAGGACGTGCGGCACTTAACGCTCGCGCAGTTGTCCGCGCTCATCCGCGGCGAGGTGGGCACGATGGTCTCGCTGTCTTTTTACCGCAGCAGTGTGAGCACCTTGCGTACAGTAAGTATTAGACGCGAGACGGTGGTGGCGCCCTCGGCCCAGTGGCGCATGCTCGAGGGTAACATCGGCTACATAGACATTGATTTTTTTGGGGCAGCCTTGGGTGAGGATATGCGCGAGGCCATGACCGACCTACGCGGCGCCCGGGGGCTGGTGCTCGACCTGCGGGGCAACCCCGGGGGGATGATTCGGAGCATGATGGACACGGTACCCCATTTTGTGCCTGCCGGGCCCTTGGCCATTATGGTAGCGCGGGGCGGGCAGAGAGAGACCGTGATGAGCCCGGGCCCGGGGCCGGGAGTACCCTTGGTGGTTTTGGTAGACGAAAGAACGGCCTCGGCTGCCGAAATTTTAGCTGCTGCCATTATGGATAGGCAGAGTGGCGTGCTCGTAGGCACACAGACCTACGGCAAGGGGGTAGCGCAGGGCATTTATGACCTCGGGCAGACGATAGGCGCCCTGAGATTGACGGTGGTGGGGTACTTGACACCCACGGGCCGGGAAATCGAAGGCCGGGGTTTAGAGCCAAATGTTACGGTAGCGCAGCGGGCGCCGGAAGTAATGCCGCCGCTCGCCGAGCTTGTGGCTACGCAAAATGGCTTTACCCTTGGCCAGCGCCACCCCGAAATTGTTAAGCTACACCGCGCCTTAACGGTCTTGGGCTTCTATGAGGGGGCGGTAAGCGACCACTTTACGGCCGGTACCCGGCAAGCGATAATGCGCTTTCAGCAACACTTTAACCTGTATCGAGATGGGTTGGCGACGCCTGAGCTCCTAGAGCAAGTAAACTTGCGCCTGGTGCGCCCCCCAGTCTGGCGCGATGCCCAGCTTGAGGCGGCCTTAGAGAATTTACGCGGGCGCCTTAGATAGCCTCTACTTGGGCAAAGCGGCGGAGCAGTTCTTCGACTACAGCTAGGCTCGCGGCGGTGTTAATTTGGTTGCGAAGTGCGGCGGCACCCGGCAAACCCCGGCAGTACCACGCCAGGTGAGGGCGCATTTCGCGGAGTGCCCGGTATTCGCCCTTGTGCGCCACCGCCATCGCCAAGTGCCTTAAGGCGAGCTCCGCTCGCTCCGGGGCGGTGGGCAGGGGTAGCTGTGGTAGCCCCAGAAAGAGTCGGGCGATGTCCCGATAGAGCCAGGGGTTGCCTAGGGCGGCGCGCCCGACCATGACGGCGTCACAGCCTGTTTCGTGCCTCATGCGGTGAGCATCCTCTGCTACGGCAATATCACCATTGCCGATGACGGGGATGCTTACCGCTTTTTTTACGGCACGAATTATGCCCCAATCGGCCTTCCCGCTGTAAAACTGCTCCCTAGTGCGAGCGTGCACGGTCAGGGCCGCGGCTCCGGCCGCCTCTAGCCGCTGGGCGAAAGAGGTGGCGTTAATGGAGTGGGCGTCCCACCCGCTACGAAACTTGACAGTAATGGGGATTTTTACGACGGCGACCATCTGCCTGACTATTGCGGCGGCCAGCTCGGGTTCCCGCATGAGGGCGGAGCCGGCGCCGTTCTTGACGATCTTCGGCGTGGGGCAGCCCATGTTGATGTCGATGGCACAGGCCGCTGTTCTTTCGGCCACTATGGCGGCTGCCCGCGCCATCTCCGCCGGGTCGTTGCCAAAAAGCTGCACGGCGACAGGCTGTTCTTTAGGGTCTAGGGCCAGGAGCTCCCAGGTCTTATCTTGGTCGTAGATGAGCCCCTTGCTACTCA
>QLUC01000083.1 GCA_018725275.1 Bacillota bacterium
CGTGTGCCGGCGCTACAACCTCCCGTGCGGGTCGCGGCACCCTTCCCGGGTAGCGGCGTGACATGGCACGCCGACCCTCCCCAGTCGTAAACATGATGGAAAAACCACGCCGAGGTCGCCGGTTTTTGTGCCGGCGCTACAGCTTAGGCGCTAACACGTTACAATATCCCGGGATTTTAGGTGAATAAAGAAGCCTGAGAGATAATTAAGTCAACTTTTATCTGATAGCAAGGTATTTTTCTTGACTTAACGGTAGTAAATCGGGAATAATGCTACTGTGAGGTGGTATTATTGAAGCGCAAAATGACGGAAAAGCTGGCGCAGTGGATGGGCAAGGGTGAAAAACGTATGCCTTTGATTGTGCATGGAGCCAGACAGGTTGGCAAAACCTATACGGTGCGTGAGTTTGGGCTGCAGCATTACCGGGACATGGTCTATGTCAATTTCGAAACCAACGTTCGCTTGGCCGCAATTTTTGAGGAGAACATTTCACCACAACATATCATTAACCACCTAGAGATATTTTTTGGACAGAGAATAACTCCTGGGGAGACTTTGATCTATTTTGACGAGGTGCAGGTATGCGAGCGGGCGTTGACATCGCTAAAATACTTTTGCGAGGATGCTCCGCACTATCATGTGATTGCGGCCGGGAGCCTGTTAGGGGTGGCTGTAAACCGTACCAAGTACTCTTTCCCAGTAGGGAAGGTAGATATGTTGATGCAGTATCCCCTCGACTTTGAAGAGTTCTTGTGGGCCTGCGGCCAGGAAATGTTGGCAGGGCAAATTAGGCGTAGCTATCACTCTGACACCCCACTGAGCGACGCGCTACATAGCCTCGCCATGGAGTATTACAGGTTTTACATGGTCGTGGGGGGCATGCCTGCCGCTGTCAGTGGATACTTGGCTGAAAAACGTCTAATTGATGCTACCGATATACACGCCTTGATTCTCAATGCGTATGTCGCCGACATGGCTAAATATGCCTCGGCCAGTGAAGCTGCCAAAATCATGGCTTGTTTTAACAGCATCCCCGCGCAGTTGTCTAAGGACAACCGCAAGTTTCAGTATAAAGTGGTGCAGAAGGGCGGCTCAGCTGCTCTCTTTGGTGCATCCCTCGACTGGCTTAGCGCTGCAGGTGTGATTGCTAAGTGTAATCGGATTGAGCACGGCTATATGCCCCTTGCAGTTTACCAGAACCTGAGCAGCTTTAAGGTCTATATGAGCGACGTCGGCCTGTTGGCCACCAAGTCAGGGTTAGTAGCACACGATATAATCAGTGGGTTTAAGAACAGTTATGTCGGGGCTCTAACAGAAAATTACGTGGCTAATGCCCTAAGTGCGAATAGATTTTCGCTGTACTATTGGGAGTCAAACACGATAGCCGAGGTGGATTTTGTAGTTCAGGACGGCAATAGGGTTGTGCCTATTGAAGTTAAGGCGGATCTACACGTGAAGTCGCGCAGTCTGTCGGTATACATGACTAAGTACGACCCCCCGTACGCTCTGCGCATATCGGCCAAGAACTTTGGGTTTGTGAACAAAGTGAAATCGGTACCCCTGTATGCTGTCTTTTGTATTGGAGAAGGAGGGGTGAAGTAAGTGTCGTCTTCATACTATGCCGGTCGCGCGGCGGCCCTTATCTCTATGCATGACAAGGAAAGGGTCATTGTGCCGGCGCTGCTAAGCGTCTTTCAGAGCAATATCATAGTGGTCCGCAACTACAACACCGATGTTTTCGGCACTTTTTCGCGCGAGGTGGAGCGTTTGGGCACACAGTTTGCAACGGCTCGCCTCAAGGCTGAAAGGGCGATGGAGTTAACCGGCCTTGATATTGGGATAAGTAGCGAGGGGAGCTTCTCCGCCCACCCGCTTTTGCCTTTTCTGCCTTGGAATGTGGAGATAGTGCTCCTAGCGGACAAGAAGGAGGACATGGTGGTGTATGGTGAGCATGCCACCGGCAACACCAATTACGGGCAGAAACTAGTGCGCGACATAAGTGAGGCCAAGGACTTTGCCGAGAAGGCGGGCTTCCCGCATCACTGGGTCATCGTTCGCCCCGAGCACGACCGTCATCCGGACATAGTAAAAGGCATTGACTCTTGGTCAAAATTCTTTGCGGCCACAAAACTTGCCTTCGAGCAAAGCGCAACCGGATTGGTGTTCATCGAAACCGATATGCGGGCTCATGCTAACCCCACTCGCATGGAGGCTATCGCCAAAGCGGCTGAAGATTTGGCCAGCAAGCTAGTCTCCTTCTGCCCACGCTGCGGCGCGCCGGGTTTTGCTGTCGTGCGCAAGTTGCGCGGCCTGCCCTGTGAATGGTGCGGCTTGCCGACGGACGAAGTAAGGAGCAGCGTCTTCGCTTGTCTTAAATGTACATATGAAGAAGAACAGGCGGTAGCGTCAGCCACCGCCTCTGCCGGTCGCTGTCCGCGCTGCAATCCCTAGCCGCCTGTGGCATGACAGTGTTTATGGAACATCATGCCTATTTGTGCGTCTAAGGGGGTAAAGCTAAAGCAAGGAGTGTTAAACATGAAGAAATATCTCGTTACCCTAGTTGTGGCAGTGATGCTAATCACCCTCATCGGGCCGCTGGCCGAAGCGCGCGACGATGCCCGCATGAGAGAGGCTATCTTACTGGCGAAGCGACTCTTCCCCATCACCGATACATACCAGCAGTTTTTCACTAACCAACATATGACGGAAGGTAAAACAATCTACCATTTCGAGTGGCGTGGTTCAAGCAATGACCCGGCCGGGTTCAACCCCTCGCAAATCATGCTTAGTGTCGATGGGGAGCGGATGCTGGTGACGAACTACAGCTTCCAAGAGGCGACTCCGCGTAATCGCACCCTGAACTTTGCTCCTTTGCCCAAGTTTACCGAGGAACAGGCCCAGAGAACGGCCGCAGCCTTGGCCGCGCGATTGGCGCCACAAGAATTTGCTACCATGCGCCTTTTTCGGGTAAATGCCCCGACCGTGCGCATCGGCAAGCGCCACTGGCCTCACCACTATTCTTTTCACTACATCCAGTACGTCAACAACATACCGTTTCACGGAAATTCCCTGTTTATTAATGTCAACGCGGATAGCGGTGAAGTGGCGCATTATGGGCTGAACTTTACTCCCTACACCTTCCCCTCGCCGCAGGGCATCATCCCCTTGGCGCAGGCAGGCGAAGTCTTCCGCGGGGTGGGTCTTCGACTGGTCTACCAACGCTCCTTCTCTTGGCGCAACGAAGAAAGCAAACCCTTCCTCGCCTATGTCTTAGAGGACGGCAGGAGGCTTAGCATTGATGCCTTTACGGGACGGGTGTTTACTAATGAACACTTCCTCTCCTTCCAAGACCAGCAAAGCCCGGATGGCAGGCTAGCCGGCTCGGTCAAGCAGGAACATGCCTTCACGCCCCAAGAGCTCAAGGAAATCGAACTGGTGGCAGGTTTACTGCCCTTAGTGAGAGTCGACGCCCTAGCGCGCGAGATAGCTGCCCTGCCGGTCATTGCCACACTTCATAGTTCGAGGCTCTACTTAGACCCCCGCACCGAGCAGCGCATCTGGAACCTCCAGTACACTTGGGGCACTGAGGACGAGCAGGGCTCGGCTTTTGTGGTGCTCGATGCCGCGACCGGGGCTCTAGAGAGTTTTTACTACGGCGATAATGATAAACAAGAGATAAAACCGACCATGACCCAGGACGAGGCGCTCGTGCTTGCCCGTCAATTCCTCACCCGCTGGGTGGGCGATAAGTATGGGCAGGTAGAATTAGCCAAGGACGCTCCCATAATGCCCTTTGGTGAGATTTCCCACTTTTACAGCTTCGTGTTTAACCGCAGCGTCAACGGCATACCCGTAGTCAACGACAACTTGTTCATAACGGTGCGCCATGATAGCCGCATTACGAACTACAATGCCAACTGGTACCGCGGCGAGTTTGTTTCGCCGCAGGGAGCCTTAACGAAGGGACAGATGAGCGACCGGTTCCTCGCCGATGTCGGCCTTGAGTTGTCCTATGTCTTAACTCAGGTGGAGCAAAAGGGCGAGCGGGGCCCTGTGCCCCAAATTAGGTTGGTCTACCAGCCTAAAGAATTGAACAGCTATCTGTTTGACGCCTTCAAGGGGGGCAATATCGACTGGCAGGGCAAGGCTATCGTACCGGTGGTGAAGCCTAACTACACAGATATTGCCAGACACTGGGCCTATGGCGATATTAAACTTCTAGTAGAATGGAACCTGCTCCGCCTGCCGGGCAATGAGTTCCGCCCCGACCAAGACATGAACCTCGGCGACCTGCTCTCGCTCTTGTCGACCGCCGCCGGTTGGGATGATTCAATCGGCATTGGCCCGGAATGGATAAAGGCCATAGCTAATGAGCGCAATATCTCGGCCCTAAACTGGGCTGCGCAGAGTAACCTCGTGCGCGAGGACGAGAAGATTGACCCTGCCGCCTTGGTGACGCGCGAGATGCTCGCCTTCTACCTCGCCCGCCTGACGGGGCATGGCGAAACCGCCGCTCTCGAGGGCATTTGGACCGCCCCCTTTAGAGATTTCAACCAAGTGGGTACTAAGTACCAAGGCTCGGTGGCCATAGTGCACGCCCTGCGCCTCATGACCGGCGCCCAAAACGCTATGTTTTTGCCGCGAACCCACGCCACCCGCGCCCAAGTAGCCGTAATCCTCGCGCGCATGCTACGATAACCATTGGGCGCAGGCGGTACTTGCAATCGGCCGGCGATTGTGGTAAAAATTAGATAGAGGGAGGCGATACTAATGTTGTGCCCGATATGCCCTAATGCTGAACTGAAGATGACGGAGCGCCAAGGTGTGGAAGTGGACTACTGCCCGAAGTGCCGAGGAGTGTGGCTGGACCGCGGTGAGCTTGACAAGATAATTGAGCTTTCAGCTCCGCCTAAGGCCGTCGACCGCGAGCGCCGCCCGGATGAAGCACGAGACTCACGCGACTCACGCGAGTCACGCGAGTCACGCGATGACCGCGATGACCGCGATGATTTTAATCGCAACCCGCGCCGCCGCAAGTCTTTGCTTGGGGACCTCTTCGACTTCTAGTCTCTGTTTGCTCGGGGCTTCTGCATGCCAAAACGAAACAGGTGCTATCTCTTTTCGCCAGAGATAGCACCTGTGCTTTATTATGAGCGGCCGAGCGGTCCGGCTTGGGCAATGGCGGGGGGTACGTTTCCAAATTGAGCAAAGTTTTGGCGGAAGCGGGCGGCCAAGTCGTGGGCGGTGGCATCGTAGCTATGGTGGTCCTCCCAAGCGAGGCGCGGGGTGAGTAGGCTAATGGGGAGACCGGGCACAAGCTCCGGAACGAGGAGTTGAAAGATGGGTTCTTCCTGGTAACTACATTTATCGAGGTCGCCGCTCAAAATGGCGGTGATGATGGCGCGGGTGTAGGCAATGGAGATGCGTTTGCCGCTGCCGTGGCCGCCACCTGTCCAGCCGGTGTTCACCAGGAAGACTCTCACTTTGCTCTGTGAGATTTTTTCGCCGAGCAAGTTAGCGTAAACCGTGGGATGAAGCGGGAGGAAGGGGCTGCCAAAGCAGGCGGAAAAGGTGGCTTCGGGCCTGGTGATGCCGCGCTCGGTGCCGGCGAGCTTGCTGGTGTAGCCGGAGATGAAGTGATACATGGCCTGTTCGCGGGAGAGACGGGCGACGGGGGGCAAGACGCCAAAAGCGTCGGCGGTGAGAAAAACGATGGTCTGGGGTAGACCGCCCTGCCCGGCGAGGACGGCATTAGGAATAAACTCGACCGGATAGCAGGCGCGGGTGTTCTCGGTGATGCTGTCATCGTTATAATCGGGGTGGCGCGTGTGTTCATCGAGCACCACATTTTCGATGAGTGAGCCGAAAGTAAGGGCGTGGAAAATTTGCGGCTCCTGCTCCTTGGAAAGCCCGATGCATTTGGCATAGCAGCCGCCTTCGATGTTAAACACCCCGTGCTCGCTCCAGCCGTGCTCGTCATCGCCGATGAGCCGGCGGTCTGGGTCGGCCGAGAGGGTGGTCTTGCCCGTACCCGAAAGGCCAAAGAACAAGGCGACGTCATCATAAACCCCGACGTTGGCCGAGCAGTGCATAGGGAGGACGCCTCGTTTGGGCAGGAGGTAGTTCATCACCGAAAAGAGAGATTTTTTGATTTCGCCGGCGTACTCCGTCCCCCCGATGAGCACTATGCGCTTGGCGAAGCTGATGATGATGAAGGCTTCGGAATGAGTGCCGTCAAGCACGGGGTCAGCCTTGAACTTGGGTGCGGAGATGACGGTGAAGTCAGGTGTATAGTCGTTTAGCTCTTCCTTGGTGGGGCGTCGGAATATTTGCGTGGCAAAAAGACTGTGGTAGGCAAGCGATGTTATAACCCGCACATTGAGGCGGTGGGTGGGGTCGGCCCCGACCAAGCCATCGCAGACAAAGGCAGCGCGGCCGGAAAAATAGCCGAGGAGCTTGTTGTGGAGCGCGGCAAAACGCTCCGGCGGAAAAGGTCGATTGACCTTGCCCCAGTCAATTTCGTCATGCACTTCTGGCTCGTCCACGATAAAGCGGTCTTCGGGCGAGCGCCCGGTGTATTTGCCGGTGTTGACCGCGAGCGCACCCGTCGCGGTTAAGACCCCCTCCCCACGCTTGAGGGATTGCTCGATCAATTCGGGGATGGTCAAATTGCGGTACACATTTTCCGTAGTCCTCATGCGCCCACTCCTATTCTACAATTGCAACAACACAAATATACTACATAATTTGTGATCTGCATGTCAATATGAAGGCACATTAACCGAATTGTTCATCACATTAAACAGAGCAACAATGGGACGGGCACGTTTGTCCAAGGTTCGGACTGGAGGCGGGGGTCGGCGTGCCATGTCACGCCGCTACATAGGACGCTGTAGCGCCGGGACACGGGCCGGCGATTTCGGCTGGGCCTTGGTTTACAGAGTCAAAAGGGGCGGGTAAAGTTGTCCGAATTAGTCGGCGGGACTGCGTCGTTGCTGCCATTTTGTGCCGGCAATTGCTAATAACTATCTTTCTAAAGAAAATATTGTTATTATTGTTGTGATTATAGGGCACAAATTTGAGTGTATTGTTTTGTAGGCGGTGTAATACACCGCCGCTACGAAAAACCTGTCCTTACCGTAGCAACGCACCAATGGTGCGTTGTCCAAGGTGCGTTGTCCAAGGTGTGTTGTCCAGTAGGC
>QLUC01000084.1 GCA_018725275.1 Bacillota bacterium
GCGGCCTTGGTGCATGGTTACGACGGGGGAGGGTCGGCGTGCCGTGTCACGCCGCTACCTAGGACGCTAGGACGTTGTAGCGTTGGCACTCCGTAGCGATCTTGAGAGTGTAAGCAGCATCATTATCGAATTGGTAAAGAAATCGCCCAGTCCAAGTTCGTGATAGATTTTAAGGATTAACAACCTCCCACTATCGGTGTCAGCGAAGTCATCAAGCAGCGGCGTCCGCATTTTCGCGCCATCGTTGTAGAGCCCGCGGATTCACTGGTACTTTCTGGCGGCAAAGCGGGCCCACATAAAATTCAGGGCATTGGAGCGGGGTTTAAATCCGATATCTTGCGCCTAGAACTCGTCGATGAAATTATCGGCGTCAGCGACGAGACCGCTGGAATTATGCCGCGCTATAATTAGCTCACCGCGCGGAAAACGCGGTAAGCTAATTATAATAGCGCTCCCCGACACCGGTGAGCGCTACCTGTCGACATGGCTCTTTCAGGGCTAAAGCAGTGATCGGTGCCATCACCATCAACGAAACCTGTGCCTCCGGGCGCTACCGCACAACCCTTCTCGTCGTTTCCATCATTCTAGTAGTAAGCTGCTGCGCAGCTTCAATGACGCGCCTGCCTTCGGCAGCGTTGTGAAAACCGGTGCTGTTTTCGACCAAGAACCAGTCAAGCATGAACTGGGCTTCGCGGTGTAGCTTCTGCGCCTCAGCGACGATAGTGCGGTCGGCGGCAGGGTTGCGTCGCACGTCGCGCAGGGCATTGATAGCTGTAGCCAAATCGTTGCCAACTTGGTTTGCCCGCGTGCGCAAATCGGTTTGGATAGTTTCGACGCCACGCCTAGTTGCCGCGAGATCGGTGTGGCAGCGCTGGCAAGAAGCCTCCATATGGTTTAGGGGGCTGGTTAGCCAGTGACTGGTGTAGGTCCTGCCGGCAGTGTTCGTAACCCGTGGGAGATGGCAGTCTGCGCAGGATAGACCGAACCTTTGATGCACACTACCCTGGAAAAACTCAAACTCGGGGTGTTGCACCTTGAGGACGCCAGCGTCGGTGCGTGGATGCACCCAGTCCGAAAAATTGATATTGTTGTAATGCTCGAGCGCATCTTCGGCCCTAAAGCCGACGCTCCACGGGAATATTATCTTGTTCTCGGTGCCAGCACCTCTAAAGTAGTACTCGGAGTGGCACTGGGCGCAAGTTAGACTGCGCATATCAAAGTCGCTTACCTGCCTGCCTTGCGCGACAATGGCTTCTTCGAGCCAGGGGCGCGTCAAGCGCAGGGCAAAGGTTTCGCTTTGGGGGTCATGGCAGTCGATACAGCTTACAGGGTGAGTAGTCTTGCCTGCGGCTTCGCTCCAAAACATGGTGTCGAACTCGCGCTGACCGTAACGTGCAACCAAGGCTGGGTAATCTGCCGATTTACAGCCCCAACACACACCGCCTGTTTTGCCGCGCCCGCTGATCAACGTGTCTTCAATGGCAAACATATGCCCTCTTGACTCGCGGAAATCAAACCAGAAGCCAAAGCCGTGGTACATAGTGCGCATAAAGGGATACTTAGTGAGCTTTTGGTAGGGCACCGAGCCCCCGGCGACTGTGGGCGCCATCTCCGCGGTGCGCAAGTAACTGGCGGTCTGGTCTGGGAAACGCTCCATCCAATACCGCGAATCCGCTTGTGACATCGCCACTACGGGGGTTTGTGCAACTTGGGGGGCGCGTGCTTGGTGGGGCAGATAGAAACCTAAGAAATAGAGACCCGCCGCCGCTAACGAATACAGTCCGACACGCAACACTAACTGACGAACATCTTTTGCCACTTTTGCCACTGTGAATCCGTCACCTCCTAGATTAATTTAGTCGGGACAAGTCGTGCCGCTCCCGAACTGGGAGTCTTCTTTTACATCCTCAATTGTCTAAAATCCCCCTTCAGGACGATCAACTTAAAGCCTTTGGAAGCGGTGAGGTGTCCACTTCAAAATATTCGTTGATTATGGACATAATTACGCTAATTTGATGCGGAATAATTCAGGTTAAATTGTACTACAAATCTGCCAGTCCTACAATCTTTGTTGACAATATTATTTAAGTAGGTTAATCTTGAGGCAAAATAGCGATTAGGTGGGGTGAGGGTGGCTGTACGGGTTGTCTGTCATGACCTGACCAAACATTTCCCGCCGCGCACCCTGTTTCGAGGTGTGAGTGTTACTGTGGAACCACACTCACTTTTTGCCGTTACCGGGCGCAATGGGGCAGGCAAAACCACCCTGCTAAAGATTATCGCGGGACTCGTGCCGTCATCCTGCGGAGTTGTGCAAATTGCCGACGGCGGGCGCATTCTTTCTTTAGGCGAAATTCGCCAAACTATAGGCATGGTTGCCCCCGACCTCGCGCTCTACGACGCGTTAAGCGGGCTAGAAAACCTCGCTTTCTTTGCCGAAGTGCGGGGTGTCGCTGCAGCGCGGGAGCAAATAGCTGAGCTGCTCGAACTAGTCGGCCTCACTAAGCGGCGGCACGATCTAGTCGCCACCTATTCATCAGGTATGAAACAGCGTTTGCAATACGCGCATGCCCTGCTCCATACTCCATCAATACTGATTCTGGACGAACCCACCAGCAACCTAGACAGCGCTGGTGCGCAAGTAGTTTACGGCATTATGCAGCGCCAACGTCAGCATGGCAGCGTGGTTTATGCCACTAATGACGCGAGGGAGGTTGCCTTAGCCGATGCAATTCTGCAGCTTGATTAAGGCCGCATGGACCGTCTTTCGCAAAGATTTGCGGTGCGAGTTTCGCACCCCACTCAACTTTAGCATCCTAATGATCTTTGCTGTGACGGTACTGATGGTCATCAGTTTCGCTGTCGGCGGCATAGCCCTCGACCCCACGTTACTCGCCGCACTCCTATGGGTGATGTTGTTTTTTACAGCCATGACCGGTGTGGCGCGTGCCTATGTGCAAGAAGAAGAAACCGGCACGGCGCTCGTGCTACGCCTAGCCGCAGATAGCGCCGCAATTTACATCGGCAAAGTGTTATACAGCTTCGTCATTTTAGTGGGTGTAGCCATAGTGGTTGTACCCCTGTACCTAGTTTTGTTTAGCGTTGCTCCTGCTATGCCGCTTGCTCTCGCAGCAACCGTAGTACTAGGCTGTTTAGGCATCGCCGTTACAGGTACGACCTTTTCAGCGATAGTAGCGCAAGTTACCACCCAAGGCTCACTGATGACGGTGCTATCTTTCCCTGTAATGCTACCTCTCTTGTGGATAGCTATAAGCTCGACAAGTACATCTTTTGTGGGGAGCAATCTAGTCGCCCTCGCACCCGACTTGGCTTTTATGTTTTTCTACAGTGGCATGACCTTTGTCGCATCTCTGGTACTAGTTGAATACCTCTAGCTTTTTGCGGGAAAGGATTTGTTAAGATGATCTGGAAATACGCGATGGGCCTATTCATGGCGGCGGTGATTATTGCTTCGTTTCTTCTCGTGCCCCCTACACAGGGACTAGGCGATATGGGGCGAATCATCGTTTACCATGTACCGACCGCATGGGTGGCAGTGCTCGCTTACCTGATGTCCATGGTGCACTCGGTCGCTTTTTTACGCACAGGCGACATGCTGCGTGACCGCAAAGCCGCTATTGCCGCTGGGCTAGGCACGCTGTTCTGCATACTGGCCACGGTTACGGGGGCCATTTGGGCGAGGGGCGCGTGGGGGATGTTTTGGAACTGGGATCCCCGGCAAACCTCAGTCTTTTTGTTGCTCATGCTCTATGTAGCCTATTTCGCTTTGCGTGCCTCGGTGCAAGACCCCGACCGACGCGCTAAACTTGCGGCTGTTTATGCTATTTTTGCTTTCCTGACCGTGCCCTTTCTAGTATTTGTCGTTCCGCGCGTCTACCCCACCCTGCACCCCAACCTGATAAACGTCACCGAGCGCCGTTACGAAATGGATAGCATCATTCGACTGGTTTTCTTATCCTCAGTCGTCGCCTTTACCGGTCTCTACCTATGGATGTTCGATTTGCGACTACGCGCTGAAAATCTTTTAGACCAACTAGAGCGAGAAAGGGGCAACTAAAATGAGTGAACTGCAATTTGTGTTGTCAGTGACGTTAGCGGTTTGGATTGGGGTGTTTGTTTACCTGCTGCATTTAGACTCTCGCCTACGGGGAGCCCAACGCCGTGAAAAAGTATGACTTCTATGCTCTCGGCTTACTGTTTGTGCTCTTTGCCGTGGGAGCGTACTTTTCCTTAGTCAGTGCTTTTACGCCCTACACCACCTTTGCCGAGGCGAAAGCTTATAACCGTGCGGGGCAAGTTAAGGGCGAGGTGGTGGAGGGAACAATTGTTTCATCGGAGGGTCAGGCGTTCAGCTTTGCCCTGCGTGATGCCGACGGCGCAGTGCATACCGTACAACATCGGGGCGTTATGCCGCCTACCCTCGCTACTGCACCGACGGTAGTGGCCATCGGCAGATTTGACTCTTCCGAAGTTTTTGTCGCCCACCGCTTGCTGGTAAGATGCCCCACCAAATACCGCGTCAGAAACTAAAGAGGAGATTGTGGAGTGACCAAAACAAAAACCGATGCAACTCAGCAAGCCGTTACCCTCTCCCCCCTCGTGCAAACACTGGTCTTTTTGGGCTCGATGCGCTTTGGGATCGCTCTTTTAATAGCGTTGTCCCTGCTCTCGGCTTATGCCACCTTTTTCCCCTTGGCATTTGCCCGTGAAAGAATATACGGCTCGTGGTGGTTTTTGGGGGCGATGGGGCTAGGCGCGCTCAATCTCAGCCTTTGCACCGGCAAAAGCATTGGTCCGCGGTTTCGTCAGGCCTATAAGCCCAGTTGGCCCACCACTTTAGCCCAGCTTAAGCAAATGCCCGTTTCCTGTACGATTAAGGTCAGCTCGGGGGATGTGGCGGCCAAGAAGCTCGCTACCGCTTTCAAGCAACTGGGACTAGCAACAAACCGACGCGACACCGGCCCCGGCACAGCAGTTTTCTTGCGGGGAGAGCGCGGACGCCTGGGTTATTTTGGCTCGATAGCCACCCATATCGGGATTTTGCTAGTGTTAGTGGGCGGCATGTATGGTTCGCTCACCGGCTTTGACCTCGGCGGCCGCGCCAGAAAAGGCGGCAGCATAGATTTGCCAGCGCAAGAATTAGCCATTCGAGTCGAGGACATTCGAGTAACATACAACGACCCTGCAGGCGTGGTGCGACCGCGTGTGGCTAGCCAACTACGCATCAGCCAAAGAGGACAAGAAGTCGCGACTGGAGCAGTAGCCATTAACGAACCACTACGCTTTGACGGCATCACCGTCTATCATTCTACATTTCTCTGGGTAGCGCATGTCACCCTCTCCCACCCAGAAACAGGAGCAGTGCTACACGAACTCGCCCTCGTGGACCACGAAACCGTCAACCTTCCCGGTATGCCGCTGGCCATTGGCTCGGCTGGCTTCTTTCCTGATTTTACGGTGCAAGACGGCCGCCCGCTCTCCCGCACCTACAAGACCAACCGTCCGGCGTTAGTCTATCGCGTGGTGCAAGAAGGGCGTCCACTACCGCTACGCGTACTCGAACCTGATATGCCGCTAGAAGTCACCACCCCAGAGGGACCCATGGTCATCACCCTCATCGGTTATGAGAAAGCCGTCAGCTATTCCGTGTCGCGTAATCTCGGCCGACCATATCTCTTTGCTGGCGCCATGATCATGCTGACGGGGCTTTTCTTGAGCTTTTTCATGGCACCCCAGCGTATATTTGCTGGAGTCGAGGCCAATGGGGAAATCGTCGTTGGTGGGCGCGGCTTTGTGCGCCACCACGGTATTGAGCACATCTTGGCAAACATAAAGTCCCGTGTTGAAGGCGAGGAATCCTAACATGCCTGTGTTTATCGAGGTGCCGGCAACGGCCCTGCTAGTGGAAAGAAGTCTCTTTATCTTGGCGACAGTGCTCTTTGTAATGGCTGCCCTAAGTTATTTTATGAACCTAGCCGGAAAGCGCGAATGGGGACCATTCGCTTCGTTGCTCTTACATGGTGCGCTCCTCGTGCAGACCGCCTTCTTGGTAACGCGCGGTATCAATGTCAACCGCGTCCCCTTTGTCGGTCATTTTGAGTTTGGCAATCTCTTTATTTGGGCGAGCACCTTGCTTTACTTGTGGATGGAGCGCCGCTTGCGGCCGGTGTTTTACGCAGTGGGCGCCTTCCTGACTCCGGTTGTGCTCGTGTATCTCGCCTATGCCCATAGCGGCATTGTCAGCGCCGAGCACCGCGAACTGCCGATAGTTCTGCGCTTCCCGCTCTGGCTCAACATTCATGTCAGTACTTCCGTGTTTGCCTATGCGGGCTTTTCACTCGCCTTTGCACTGGGGCTAATATGGCTGCTCAGGCTATGGCTCACCGGGGGCAGCAAATTCGTACCGAAGGGCAATGTCTGGCAGACCATAAAAAGAGAGCTCCCCTCAGGGAGCGTCCTCGAAGAAAATATCTATACCTCTATCGCTTTCGGCTTCTTCTTCCAAACCGCCATGATCATCTCCGGCGCCATCTGGGCCGACATCTCTTGGGGTCGCTTCTGGGGCTGGGACCCCAAAGAAATGTGGTCGCTAATCACCTGGTTTGTCTATGCAGTGTACCTCCACGCCCGCCTCACCCGCCAGTGGCAAGGCCCGAAAGTCATCCTCGTCGTCGTCATCGGCTGGCTAGCCATGATGTTCACGTGGATTGGCGTTGCCTGGCTCTTGCCGGGGATACATTCATTTGGATAGAATTAGGTGAGGGTTTTTGTAGCACTTGCCTAGGGCAATAGAAAGGGGAACAACTTCTTTGCGTTGACCCTAGGTAAGAGCAACATCGGCGTGCCATGTCACGCCGCTACCTAGGATGTTGTGGCGCCGGCATTCCGTAGCGATGTTGTACTTGCAAGGCTAATACATAGCCGAAGTTTTTTCTGCCCTCAATGAGTGGCTGTCAAAGTGACGTGCCGGGGGCGAAAATTATTTGGCCATACCGCGCCTTTTCTTTCGCTTGTCACCCGTTTTCCGCCGTGGTATAATGT
>QLUC01000085.1 GCA_018725275.1 Bacillota bacterium
AGTTCAGGTTTATCTAACATCGTTAGCTACCTTTCTGGAGTATGTTTCGGCAAACCAGGCGGCGCCCACGCGCTTATATACGTCTATGCAATATCCTGCCGCTGTAGCTGTAATAGCTTCCGGCCTAGATGCGCAAATTCTATCGGTAATCTTATTTATTTCCTTGTAATTGATATTGCCGACAAACTGAAGAAGGTTAGGCTGCAAATAGAACGGCAGGGTGGGTTCATCTAACATCGTTAGCTACCTTTCTGGCGTATGCCGTGGCGAACCAGATGCAAACCATGGATTGATAACTAGTCGTTGCTAGTTTTGCCTTATCTGTTTCTGCGTAATATTTCTTGGCAGTAGCGTGCAGTTCTGCGCCACAGATAGAAACCATATCAGACCATAAGTAGAACGGCAGTTCGGGTTCATCCGCCATCGGCTTCTACCCTTCTGGCGTATGTCGTGGCGAACCATGCGGCGACTGCGCTATAGTAAATGTCGAACGCCCTAGGTGTTGCCTCGGGTGACTCATATAGCTCTTGCTCCAGAGCACGTAGTGCGACGTCATTGGGCGAATATACATTTATTCCAACGTCAAGTAATTCGAGTGCCGATGGATCGATGCGTAGCTGTCTGTTTATCATGTCTGTCTCTCCAGCCATTCGACTGCACTCACCCAGAAAAAGTATGGCAGTTCAGGTTTATCCGCCATCGGCTTCTACCTTTCTAACGTATTCCTTTGCGAACCATGCGGCGGTCGCACTGTAGTAGTCGCCCAAAGCTTTCCATGTTGACGCGGGTGATTCGTACAGCGCCCGGTCCAGAGCAAGCAGTTCATCATTCTCGTACATGTTTACATCAACCATGGAGGTAATACGTCGGAAGTTCGAAATCTTGATGTTTATCATGTCTGTTTCTCCAGCCATTCGACATAAGCGCGACAGAACAATGTATACTTCGGTTTTATTATCCACTCCGGGAAAAAGCCCGTAGACATTGCCGCGTGGTATAGATCAGGATGCACAGGCAGGGATGTGCGGGTGCGCCATAATCCTCACCAGTCGAAACTTTTCAGGATGCTTTCAACGTCTGCCTTCACAGCCTGCCGCACGTCCGCGCTTTCGCGGATGTCGGTTATATCCACGCCGGCCATGGCACGCTCCAGTTTCGCCCGCGCCGTTTCCAGGGCAGGGTCGCCGGTCACGTTAAGGTGTGACAGCAGCCCGCAGAGTGTTTGCGCGTTAGTCACCAGAGTCTCGTGGTATCGCTTGCCCTCGTCCGTATCGGTCAGCTTCTCAGCGATGCCCGACAGCATGGTGTGCAGTTGCTCCCACGCGCTCCGCATGGCCTCGTTCACCCGGTCGTTCTGC
The DNA here is from genome assembly GCA_018725275.1 of Bacillota bacterium. Taxonomy (GTDB): domain Bacteria; phylum Bacillota; class UBA994; order UBA994; family UBA994; genus BS524. The sequence continues at coordinate 1,359 of QLUC01000085.1, forward strand.
GCCGCCTCGTACTGGTCCTTTATTTCCTGCAATTCCTGCGAGGGCAGGTCGATGCGGAAGTCTCCCGCGTCGGGCAGGGGTGAATAAACAAAGCGGAAACCAAACTTGTTCGCCACGTCCTGTGCGGGTGGATAGTCGTCAACGTCGAACAAATCACCAAGGTTAGATTGCGCTTGCCCGACCAGGACGGGATATTCCGCGATGAAGTCTCGCACCATGGCGTTGAACCTATCTTCCATCTTGGACATCTGCGCACGGTATTCCAGCAGCAGGCTAGTCGGCAGCAGGCGCGCGCCCTTATCGGACCAAGGCAACGTGTGCTTCATGTGCCAGAGCCTGCACGAAGCTGCGTAGTCGGCGATTTCCTTGCGCTTGCCGGTTCCGGCCATCAGATTCTTGTGCACCTTTGCGGCAGAGGCAACAGCCTTGGCCCCGTTGGTCACGTCCTGCGTTGCGCCCCTGTCCAGCTTGGAGGCTGTCCAGACGCTGATATTGAGTTCGACAAGGATGGATGCGGTGGAAATAGACATTGCAGTTACTCCGGTTGGGGTTTAGATATAATAGACTTTCCCGAAAGGCGGGCTGCATTTGGGGTTGTTGAATACAACCCACAGGACAGGGCAATCCCATTTACCCCATCCGGTCACTGCGCCGTCTGTGAATACCACAGCACAGGCAGGGCGTATCTGTTTGTCGCGCATGTAGTCGGGCACGCAGGCAGCGTCTGTGCCGCCACCGCCCTTCGGTTTAGTGTAGTCCAGCAGAGTGTCATAAGTCTCGCCAGCATAGGTTTCGTGTGCTGCGACGGCGGTATCCCAGTACATTACATGCAGTCTGCGCGGGGGCATGACGTTCAGCATATGAACAACTTCGGTCATGGTCAGGGTAAGCTCGTCGCGTTTGATCGAACCAGACGTGTCGATGGCCAGAACAATCTCCCCGACAGTTTCCGAATAGGTCGAGGGGAGAAAGATATCCTGCCCGATATAACGCCTGTTAGGTCGCGCCCATGTGGATATGTCGCTGCCCCGCGCCGTCTCGCGCACAAACTCCCGCAGTACTTCGGCGAACGGAACCTTGGGTGTCAGCAAGGCATCAACGGCCAGGTCAAGAGCACCTTTGCCTTTCTTGCCGGCTGCTCTTTGCTGCGCCGCCCGGCCATGCCGTATAGCTTCCTCGATTTTGTCGCTGATGGCCTGCTGCTCAGCCGGGTCGGGCCGCTTGGCGCTCTCCCAGTCATGCTCGTCGAAGCCCTTGAGCGGGTCGCCGTCGCAGCTCTCGCCCTCGCCCTCGCCCTCGCAGCTCTCGCCGTCGCCGGCTTCGCCCGCGCCCGCGCGGCCTTTGGGCGGGTGCTCTTGCTTGAGTATGTCGAATACTTGCTTTGCGGTCATGCCTGCAAAGCGCTCGTCGTACAGGCCCAGCCGCTTGCCGTCTTTCTTGGGCATGGACATAAACTCGCCAAGCGGATCGAGGCTTACAAGCAAGTAGTTTATCACATAGTCGCAGGCGGCGTTTGTAAGGCGCGGGTTCTCGTCGAACAAGGCCCGCCACGTAACAAGATGACGGAACGCCTTGTGCATGTTCTCGTGCATGATGACGAATATAAGCTCGGGCCGGGTAAGGCTATGCACGAACGCACGACCGTATATCTCGTTAAGCCCGTCTGTCATGGCCGTCGGCATGTCGTCGCTCACCTCGGTTTTACCCAGCATGATGAGGGACGCCCACGCACAATGTTCCGGGTGGGACATGATAGCCTGTTTGGCAGCGGCCAGCAGGCGTTCTGCGGTGTTGTATGTGGTTGTCATTGCAGATGCTCCTAACGTCGTTAGTTGCCGGGGATACCGCCCCGGCTCGGTTTTTTCTCAGGCGATGATATCTGCGTTGTCGATGCAGAGCTTGGTAAAGCCAGACGCCTTGGATGCGAGCTTGACGCGCGCGGGGTCGGCCATGAACATACGGATGAATACGGGTGCCCATTCCATCGGCAGGCGCGCAAGGTATGTGGCAAACTTGTTCAGCGTCTCCGGCGCGTCGATACGCTGGACAGCGCCATAGATGATAATAGCACACAGGCCGGGATTGTCGGGCACGGTGGCTTTATCCGGCTTGGCGATAATTTCCGCAAAGGCCGGCAGCTGGTCCTGATAATTGATAAAGACTTCCATGTCTGCGGCAGCGGGTGCGCCGACGGTCCCCGCCAAAGCCGCCCGCAGGGCTTCCCGAGAACCAATCCGGCTGCGGCCCGAAATAATCTCCGATGCCCGCTGTAACGAGCGTGGCGACACGAACGCTCCCTTGGCATGGGTCGCGCGCGGGTTGAAGATATACGGATAGCGAGCGGGGCGACACGAACGCGCCCTTGGCATGGGTCGCGCGCGGATTGAAGATATACGGATTGGTTGACTGCCCGTCATCAAGGTAAGACGCAAGGCAGTGAGGGTTGCGGTCAACCCATGCCATCACAGCAGGGTCAATGTTGTTGCGCCCGGCCCAGTCAATCCATTGTTTAGCGTCCGGCTTGGTAACAACGATAGATGTTACACGGTTGCGCGTGTGAGCGCGGATATCATCCTGCACGCCGTCCGATGCCAGATTGGATGACAGGAACACGATACTCTCGGGATGCAGCGGAATATCGCCGAAACGCGGGTTCCGCGCTTCGAGCAGCGGGTGGAGCATGTTCTGCACGGCACGAGATGACGCCTTGCCGAATTCGTCGAGCATCAAGATAACCGGCTCGTTAAGGTGCAGCTTGAACCGACCGTTCGGATAATAGGCTGTCAGCCCGTCTGTATGGACAGGCACCGGCAGGCCGGTGTCCCCAAGGTCAAGGGATGCCATGTCGATATACGCGCTATGGTGGCCCGGAAGATTCTTCTCTAGGATTGACATGATGGATGACTTGCCGATGCCCGGCTCGCCCTCCAGCAGATAGCGCACGGTGGGGGTCGCAAGAATAAGGTTCGCGGCTTCGGCAAGACTAACAGTGTTATTCATCGCAGCTGCTCCTGATAATTACCGGAAGGCCGTCCGGCGCGGTTTTTTCTTTTTGTTATAGCACAATTGGTTTACTTTGTCAAGCACTATCGTATGGACGGGTCCAGTATGAGAAACAGATTGTCCTGCACGTGGACACCCAGCGCGCCTCCGGCAGTGACTGGCGGCAGTGCGCGCAGCGCCACGTATCTTGCCAGAATTTCCGGGTATTTTTCCCTGAACACGTCGAAAGACGGTATCGTTTCCTTGTGCTTTGTCGTCCCCTCTTTCTCGTCCACGGCAAACAATTCAAAATGGCCTGTGTGACCCAGCGGCGTGTGGATATAATAATGTTGCATATCAAATCACAATCACGAAGCCGGAGGGAAGCCGCAGCCCCATGCCCGGCAGGACGTTGACCTTATCGGCTGGCATAGCCGACAGCATGGCATAGGCAGCGCGCACGTTTTCAAACTGCATGTTAAGATCGAACGGCTTGACGGATGGTTTCTCCGTCGATTCTATTTTCCGAAAGGGCGCCTCCCTGCACCAGAGTGAGCCGGGCGATACTGCCACGACAAACAGCACAGAAGATTGTTCCCTGAGGAACCTAACAGCGTTATATTTCTCGTGATATTCGCGGAGCCTGTTTGCCCCCGACAAGGCGTCAATGCCTATGCCGGAAATAGCAGCATCGAGCACGTCGCTTGCGTGCTGCGCGACCACAGTCGTCATCCAGGAATGAATGTTGTCGACGTGCGTAACAGCTTTCGGCGTTAGTTCTTTAATCATATGCAAAGCGGTTACGCTGTCGGCAGGCTTCTGCATATGCTGTTCCGCCCAAACCAACGCAGTGTCTGCGCTGGACGTTCTTTTCGTGGCTTGCGATATGCGGCCCGCCAAGGTCATTTTTGAGCTTGGGCTAGAGTTCACTCGTTGCTCGACTGTGCCGACATGTCGGTTATCACTCCACACCAAAATTGAATTGATCGAAGATCGGCCCGACGCAACGAGCGTAAAGTCAGGGTTGCGCTTTGCAAAGCGCGTAGCGAACGCAGCCATGGTCGTATGGCAGCGGCCACTCAAGGTGCAGTCGTAACCGAATGTTACTTCAATGTACAGGTTATCGAGGCCGGGCACGGTTTCGTAGGTCGCATAGGTGTCGAATTTCTGCATGGTTGTTGCTCCTAACGTCGTTACCGGAAGGCCGTCCGGCGCGGTTTTTTCTTTTTGGTATAGCACAAACAGTTTACTTTGTCAAGCACTTTCTTGCAGTGTTAGAATGTTAAAACGGGTTGTTATTTTTCTTGATTTTATTCTGGTCGAGGGAAAAAATGCAAGTGGCTGATTTGCAAAGCTAAATTGTTTTGTTTTGTTATATAGTTATAAAGTTATGTTGAAAAATAGAGAGAGATTCTCCTGAGCGTGCTTAACCACCTCTTTCTCTCTCTCTTTCTCTCTCTCTTACTTCTAAAAGTATATAGTCTCTACTTTTGCCGTCTAACATTCTAACATTCAAAAAAACTCGTTTGTTTTCAATGGCCTAACAATGTTAGTTTCTAACATTAGGCCCTAACAAAGCCCGGTTTTCTAACATTGGACTTTTCGTTTATTTCACGATGAGGCTCGATTTTGATTTAATAAATCAATTCGGCCGTTTTCGTATACGCAACACGCATTTATCGCGCATCCCAAATTAATTTATTAAATCAAAATCGAGCTTCATCGTGAAATTAAAAAATGTTTTCGTCCTCGAAAACGAAATTCATTTTTGACTTTTGAGTTTTTCTGTTCGCAAAAAGAAACCGGTTTGGTATTTTCGAATTAATTTGGCGTTTTCGTTTTCGAGGAAAAGGCGTTTTCGAATTAATTTGGCGTTTTCGTTTTCGAGGAAAAGGCGTTTTCGTTTTCGAGGTAAGGGCGTTTTCGTTTTCCTAGGAAAAAAAAGGCTTGTATTTTTTTCTATGTTTTTTTAGGGTGTGTCACCTCGAAAGGAGTTTAGACATTATGGGCGGTATATCAGTCAGGGACACCACACACTCCAGGTTCCGCGATCTGGCGCGGGTGAAGGGGATGTCGCAGTCAGGGATGTTCGACTTTTTGGTGAGCGGATACATCGCTTGCCTTCGTGCCGGGCATGACCCGTTTACAGAGGCGTGCCTAGATAGTGCCGCAGCCGACCGACTGGGCTTGGCCGAACAGCCGAAGCCGGTGGCGGACGTGCAGCCGAAACCGAAGCCGAAGCCGAAACCGATGACGATTGCGCAGGCCGACGAGGCGTTCTGGCAACAAGAGGCGCTTGAGCGCGAGCGCGTCGCGCGCGGTGAGGCCAGCGTCGAGGATATGCTTGCCGCCGTCCGGCGTAAGCTTGGAGGGCCGGACTAACGGCCAACGCCCATCCCCGACCTACTATGAGATTTACCCCACCCGCGCAGGGCAGAGCGAGGCAGAGCCCGTTCCACCTAACGTGTTAGGTGGAACAGAAGGCTAGGTGGCCGACGCCCACATCCGACCTACTATGAGATTTACCCCATCCGCAGAGAGCGGAGCAGAGCAGAACCTAACAGCGTTAGGCGCAGGGCAGAGCGAGGCAGAACCTAACAGCGTTAGGCGC
>QLUC01000086.1 GCA_018725275.1 Bacillota bacterium
CCGCCCTCATCGACAAAGGCTCTCAAGGCCGATGCCCCGCTTGCCCCTAAGCCCCCCGTGTAGTCAGACGGGTAGGTTCCCGGAGGGTGACCCTGGTGCATGACATTAGGCTCTGCAGAGGGCAAAATCAATACATCATAGCTAGCCGACAAATTCCCTCGCCTAATATCCCGATCGCCTAAAGAAACATGTGGAAACTCATGTTCCTCAAGCACAAATCTCAACCAGCCTTCATCCGGGTTGGGCACACTGCTCTGATAGATGCCCACCCTAGGCGCTTTGACTCTCCCCATGGCCGCTTGGTCTAGGTCATCGATTACACCTACCTTAAGACCATATTTCTCGCTCAAATCCATAACCAGGGCACAGGCCGTAGCACAGGCTTTGAGCAAGAATGTACCGGGCGGCAGACTATCACCATCTCTCTCCCGGTGCAATCTATAGACGTCAAAACCCGCTTCACATAACTTCAAAAAAGCTGTAAAGCAGCGATTAGCTTCCGGGCGAATGTAGAGCCAGGAGCCATCAGTCGTACTTAAGTTTGGGCGAGAGAAAGAGGGGGTCTTGGTCAATTCGCGGAGCTCTGCCACCAAGGGTGCTCTGACTTCCACGGCTGTTACGCCCATTTGTATGGGCAAGCTATGGGCGGTTGTATCATAGGGACGCTTAGGTGGACCACCAGGGTAGAGGCGTAGCTCCGGGTAAAGCTGTTTTTCCAGCATCGTCTTGGCAAAAGCACCGTATGGTTGGTGCAACAAGATGACGAAAGTACCGGAAACGTAGTCCATGCCGTCGGCAGTAAAGACATCTTGAGCCTCATGCACCTCTACGCCCGCAAACATCAAAATATCTAACAGTTCCACCATCACCAAGACATCCCTTTGTTCTCTAGGAATGAGGTACGCGTAAACACCCTCCTTGACTAACAATGCTCGCCTGCTCACCAGCGAGAAATTTCTAAGCCACTGGCGACGAAATTTTGCGGCATGCATCAGGCAAGCCCAGGCGCATATTTTGTCATACTCTACAATGTCTTGCAGGCGCCACTGCCCCCCGGGCCAGGGTTCGGGTTGGTTCCAGCTCGCGATCCTCGGGTCTTGACCCCTCCCGGCCTGCAAATCTTTGCTGTCTATGGTGATCGGGGTGGCGATACGCACGCTGGCCGCCTCCGAGAGAATGCGCACTCCACCATGATAATGCTGGTAGGCCCGGCTTGGGGACCAAGCATCGTATATGGCATTGGTCATAACCCCGGTCTTCCCTTGCGCGGTCAACTCCATAGCTATAGCCTGGCCGAGCCACGCCACGCCCTGCCTGATGATTGGATCGACATTTGGGTCGTAGGGGTCGATAAAAGGGGGCAACACCAAGCGCGGCCCATCCGAATTCTGTTGGTGTTGATCAAGGACAATATGTGGGCACCAATAGTTATGAAGTTTTTCGACAGCTAGACGCGTCTCCTGTTGGGTGAACATAAACCAGTCACGATTATTGTCATGACCCGCGTACTTGTGGTACAAGAAAGGCGGTGCCGTGCCCTCGTAAGGCGTGCCTATAGTTTTTTTGTACCAACTAACCACCATATCGAGCCCATCAGGGTTGAGAGAGGGCACCAGGAGAAGAACAGTATTACAAAGAATCTCCTGCGTCTCGGGGGTATCACTGGTCGCCATTTCGTAAATTAGTTGCATGCTCATCTGCGACGCGCCCACCTCGGTGGCATGGATGCCGCAAGTCACGAGGACGACGGTTTTTCCCGCCTCTATCAGTCTAGTCAGCTCCTCCGCGCTCTGCCCACGTGGGTTAGCTAGCCTCTTTTGTATATCCCTTATTTCTGCTAGTCGCTCGTGGTTGGCAGGGGATGTAATGGTCAGCGCGATAAACGGGCGTCCTGCAGTGGTCATCCCCAGCGTATTAGCGCTAATTCTCGGGCTGTTGGCGGCAGCTAGCCTCGCATATTCCTCTATTTGTTCCCAGTTCGCGAGACACCGGTCAGCGCCAACGGGGAATCCTAGATATTCCTCGGGAGAAAGAAGTTTTACTGCCACCTTGAGTCCTCCTTCACTTGACCTCTGGAAAATTTCCTGTCCCGTATGTGCCAGAACTATTGAAGAATGTCCCCCATGAGTTTAATATAACGTTATACGCAAAAGTCACCGAACTCACAACAAGTTGAGAAGTCGAGCTAGCGGTGGGAGTAGGAGGCGGCACATTGAACAATCGAAAAGACCAAGCCCGCATGGCACTTGAACGCAGGCAGAGCCGAACGCCTATCTTTGATGCCCTGCGCAACTATGTGCGAGAAGGCACGCTTTCTTTTCATGTGCCTGGCCACAAACACGGCAAGGGCTTACCCGAGTTTACCCGCTTTGTGGGGAAGAACATCATGAACATTGATCTCACCATCATGCCTGACCTAGATAGCATCTACAAGCCCCTCGGGCCGATTAGTGAGGCACAGGAACTCGCGGCCGAGGCTTTTGGCGCAGAATATGCTCATTTTTTAAGTAACGGGACTACCGCGGGTATCCACTGCATGATGATGGCTACGCTAAAGCCCGGAGATAAAGTCGTCGTGCCGCGCAATGTCCACAAATCGGTTGTTTCGGCGCTCATCCTCACCGGTGCCGAGCCGGTATATATTCAGCCATATGTCGATAACTACCTCGGCATTGCCATGGCCATCACCGCCGACGAGGTCAGGCAGTCGCTGCGCCAGCACCCCGAGTCTAAGGCCATTTTCCTCATCAATACCACCTTCTATGGCATGGCCCCGGAGCTGGAACGCATTGTGGAAATAGCCGAAGATTACGAGATACCTGTGTTAGTTGACGAAGCGCACGGAGCCCATCTCAGTTTCAATTCAGGGCTGCCAATTTCCGCTATGGCGGCTGGGGCGGATATGGCAGCGCTTAGCACGCACAAATTACTCGGCTCAATGACCCAGAGCAGCGTCCTCCTAACCCGAGGTGATTTTATCGACCATGATTACACGAAAACAACACTTAACCTCGCGCAGACAACGAGCCCTTCATACCCTCTCTTGGCTTCTATTGACGTGGCTCGCAAACAGGCGTTTTTTCGCGGCGATGAGATGCTGACCCATGCTATTAACATCGCCAACTGGGCGCGGTATGAAATTAACAACAATATCCCGGGGTTCTATGTGTACGGCAATGACTTAGTAGGGCAGCTGGGCTGTCATGACTACGACCCCACCAAGCTGTGCATCAACGTGCGCTCACTGGGTGTTTCGGGGTTTGAGATTGAACGCATTCTGCGCCAAGGGTTTCATATCCAGGTAGATCTATCTGATCTCTACAATGTCCTCTGCGTGGTGACCATTGCCGACACCAAGGAAACTGTACGCGCCCTCGTCCACGCCCTTTCGGAAATAGCGCGCAAGTACACGGTGCAAGACGTGCGGGAGAGTCCTATAGAACTCCCTCCCATACCCGCCCTAGCCTACCTCCCGCGCGAGGCCTTCTATGCGGAGAGCAAACGCGTTCCCCTAGAACAGGCCAAGGGGAAAATCGTGGCTGAAATGCTCATGGCTTACCCACCTGGAATTCCGCTCATCTGCCCGGGTGAGATATTGACCCAAGACATAATTGATTACGTGCGCATGTTGCGCAAAGCTGATGCCCAAATTTACGGCACGGAAGACCCCACCGCCGAACACATTAAAATAATCCGCTAGTGAACTTCGCGCCCGTTTATTCTAAGAGGCTAACTCATACGACTGAGCCAGCCTCTTTTTTGTGTGGGCGAATGGCTACTTGCCAGAAACCGCTAGGGAACCGATAAGCAAAGATGGTGCGGCGATAGAACCCATCTTGAAGTGGAGGTCGTTCCCAACCTCTTGCACATCGGACAACATCTTGAAGAAGTTGCCGGCAATGGTCACTTGGTTGACCGGCCTCACCACCTGGCCGCCCCGCACTAGGTAGCCATAGGCAGAGAGTGAGAAATCCCCGGAGACAGGGTTCGCACCGGAGTGGGTCCCCTGCACAGCGATGATAATTAACCCATGCTCGATGTGGGCCACTAAATCTGCGTAGTCCCTTTTCCCCGGTTGAATATAAAGGTTAGTGGGGGCAACAGTGACCGGGGCATTAAACGCCATCTTGTAGGCATTGCCGGTGGAGTTTACGCCGTCTTTTTTTGCGGTTTTCAAATTATGCAGGAGAGTCATCAGCCTACCTGCCAACACCACTTCCTTCGCAGCGGTGGCTACACCCTCGGCGTCAAAGGGGGCGGAATTGGGCCTCTCCGGCATGTGTGGGTCGTCAATGATGGTTATATTGCTGCTCATAATTTGCTCGCCCTGCTTGTCTTTTAGCAAAGATAGGCCTTTTTGTACCGCTTCGGCCGAAAAGGACGAGGCGAATGTCGCCAGAAACTCGCCGGCGACATCATGCCTAAGGAGCACCGGGTACTGCCCTGATTCTATGCTAGCCGCTCCTAGGAGAGAAATAGCCTCTTCTACAGCTTCCTTTGCCAAGGTGGCTGGGTCAAAACGACTGAAGTCACGGGATGAAAAGAAGGCGTAGGCAGACTTGGTGTCTTCACCCTCCTTGACCACCGCTGCCACGTAACCGTCGGCGAAGTTACCCTGATGGGCAAGATTGAGCCCCTTGGTGTTCATAAGCATGGTCTCGCCGGAGCTGTTCCCCAAGCTCACCTGCACTGTGGACACTCGAACGTCGAGCCCATAGGCCTTTTGCTCAACTTCCTTTACCCAAGTTATTTTCTCCGCCGCCAAGACCTGCTCTAGGGCAGGAGAAAAGGAGCAAATATCTGCATAAGTGGCTTCCGGGGACCCCCCGAAGATTTCTTCTGGGTCTTCGCTGTCGATAACGGCGGCATTAGCCCGCGCATCATCGACAAGTAGCGCCACTGAGTCTGCGGAGAGGTTCTCGGTGAACGAATATCCCATTCGCCCATTGATGAGCCCGCGGAATGACAGACCGCGTGACTGGGCGAGAGTGTAGCTGTCAATTTCAGACTTAAATACCCCCACGCGGAAGAGGTTGCGTGAGGCCACATAGGCCTCCATAGCGTCAAATCCCATTTCTCGTCCTGCAGCGAAAAGTTTTTCGGCAAAAACTTTGACTTCCACTTTACTTGTCCCCCTTTCTGCCACCGACAATCATCTCTGAAACGCGAATAGTGGGCTGCCCTACATCCGCCGGTAAGGAGCCGCTGATCGAGCCACACATGCCCTGCCCACAAGCTAAATTATCAGCCACCATGTCAATTTTTAAGAGCACGTCCGAGCCCTGACCGATGAGCGTCGCTCCTCTCACCGGCTCCGCCAATTTGCCGTTGCGGACCATGTATCCTTCGTTTACGGCAAAATTGAACTCCCCGGTGGCTGGATTCACTGAGCCGCCACCCATGTAGCGCGCAAACAAACCATACTCCGTACTAGCTATGATCTCCTCGCGAGTGTGGGACCCCGGCAAAATAAAGGTGTTAGTCATGCGTGAAGTAGGAGCAAATTTGTAGGACTGGCGACGGGAATTCCCGGTAGCAGGTACATTCATGCGACGACCGTTGTACAAATCGACCATGTAGCCCTTCAGCACCCCGGCCTCGATGAGAAGGTTGCGTTGCGATACATGCCCCTCATCGTCTACATTCAAACTGCCCCACGCATTAGGGATGGTGCCATCGTCCACCGCACTCACTACGCTACTCGCAATCTTCTCCCCTAATTTATCGGCAAAAACAGAGGTTTTTTTCGCTACCGACGTCGCCTCAAGGCTGTGACCACAGGCTTCATGGAAAATAACCCCACCAAACTCGTTGTCGATGATCACCGGGATGCGCCCGCTTGGCGCGTACGGGGCATGAATCATGGTAGTCGCGATGCGGGCCGCCTCTTGGGCATAATCCTCAATTTTGATGTTGTCGTAAAACTCAAAGCCCATGTGCGCGCCCGGGGCATATGTGCCGGACTGTTTTTCCGGTCCTTTAGAGGCGATGGCGGTAATCGCAGTGCGCGTGCGCACTCTTTGGTCCTCCACATAAAGCCCTAGGGAGTTAGCGATTTGCACTTTTTGGTCCTCGTCAAAGTAACGCACCATAACTTGCGAGATGACCGGGTCATATTCTTTGGCAGCATGATAAGCCCTAGCCATCAAGGAAACTTTGTCTTGTTTGACTATCTCATGCGGATAAATTCTGATGGGGTTAATGAGCAGTGGCTCGTCCTTCATAAAACTCAAAGTTATGTTGCGCGAGATGGTCTCCGGCGAGATGGCCGCCGCCGCTTCTTTCGCCACCTTGATAAGGTTGTCTCTACTGTAATCATTGGTATAGGCATAGACATAGTTCGTCCCCTTGAGAATGCGCACACCTATGCCATAGTCACGCCCCGAAACACCACTATCAACTTTGCCCCCAATCATGGAAAGAATGGTACTAAAACGATCTTCTACGAATACTTCGGCAAAATCTCCCCCAGTGCTCAGTCCGGCTAGCAAAATGTCCTCCAGCAGTGGTTTGGCAAGCACCTATTAACCCCCTTTAGATATTTCGTTTATGCTAAGAATTATTTCGCTCTAAGACCAACAATTCCTGCCGACCCGATAGGCAATTTGGCGCAAAAAAGTAAGCCCCGCGGGGCTTACTTTTGGTTTCGCCATTGTTAGCGTGGGCCGGTGCCCGGCCTGTAGGTGTTGTAGTCGGTGTAACTAGGGCCATGCTGACCGAAATTACGGTTACCCTGCTCCTGGCTATAGCCTCCCCCTACATGGCCTTGGTTCCCTCCCTGCGGATTAGCAAACGCCCAGTTAGGCAAGTTGCCACCCTGGCCACCGCTGTACTGCTGGGGCCCATAACTATAGCCGCCTTGGCCACCGCTGTACTGCTGCTGCCCATAGCCA
>QLUC01000087.1 GCA_018725275.1 Bacillota bacterium
CCAACTCACGCAAGGCGGCATTCCGGCTGGGGTGATGTCCATCCCGTGTCGTTATGTGCACACTGCCAGCGAAATGGTGGATTACGCAGATGTTGAAAACGGCGTAAAGCTAGTCAGGGCCATAATGGAAACGAAGTACACGGGGTAGCACTTGTACGCGCTCCTGCATACTATGGATGCATGGAGAGGGTGATGACCATGTGGGATGATCCGCGGCGCGTCTTAGGGTGGGACCCGCTGCTTTACCTAGTGACGTTAGACGAGCGTATAAGCGCTTGGTCATGCAACATCATCCAGATGTTGGCGGTAACGCGGAGCACTTCAAGCAAATTCATTCCGCCTACATTAGGCTCATCTCCGCAGCCGACTCGCTACCTCTAGCGGGAGAAGAGGGCTCTCGCTTACGCGTTGTATATGGCACCCGTTCGTACGCCTCGGGATACTTGGTGTGGCGCAAGCTGTTGCGGCCTCGAATCCGTGTGGACGCGCGGGAGAGTACGGGTAGCCATCCCCTGGGTGGTTGCAGTGGTGCTCCCCGCTGTGGGCTGGAGTATTAGTCCCACGGCGACGGTGTTATGCGGGGCGGGCTTTGCAGTATTGGGGCAGATTAGACTAAGTGGCTTCTAACACAATGCCTCATCATGAAGTGCATGGGGAGGCATTTTTCGCGCCACAAGAGGAAGATTGCGCATGAGTAAAGAATAACTCTACGTGGCATGTACTAAGCTGTAGACGTCGGTGAGAGGGGTGCATTATGGAATTAAGAGAAGAGGAAAAGAAGACAGTATCACGCGTTGCTCTCCCCAAAGTGGTAGCGCTGTGCTTGGTGTTTCTCGTTGTAGGCCTATTCTTAGGCGCGACCAGTCAGTTTATCATGGGCCCGGTAGGGGCCACGATTTTATCTCGCCTAGGCTTACCAATTGACCCGAATGTAGCGCGTCTGCTAGCTGTGCAGAACTTGGTACTGGACACTCATCTGAACCCAAAACTCGACCCGAACGAGATGATGGAAAACGCGGTTCGCGGGCTGCTCAGCCGGGTGGACGGCGGGCTTACGCGCTACGAAAACCCCGAGGAAGCTAGACGGACGGCAGAACGTGCGGCGGGTGAGTTCACAGGCATAGGCGTTACCGTGCGCATGGTGGAAGAACAGGTGCAAATAGAATCTGTCTTTCGGGGCGCGCCTGCGCAAGGGGCAGGACTGCTCCCGCGGGATGTGATTGTCGCTGTTGACGACCAGACTTTGCGCGGCTTGACCCTGCACGAGGTGACAGACCGCATCAAAGGGGTGGCCGGCACAAACGTGACGCTGACGATCTTTAGGCCGGCACTCGGAAGAACTATGAACGTTACGATAACACGGGCGCGAATCGTCGTGCCGGTGGTTTCCTACGAGATCGTGGAGCCTCAAATCGCGCATGTCATACTCTCGCAATTTACCACTACGGCCACGGAGCAAATGCGGCAGACACTAACCGCGCTCGAGCAGCAAGGGATCAAACATTTGTTGTTAGATATGCGGTTTAACCCCGGTGGATTTACGCATGTAGCGGAAGATGTCGCCAGCTTCTTTCTCGGTCCGGAACACGTAGTCTATCAGACGGTTGACCGTGAGGGTGCCGTACGGCAAACCATAACCCGAGGTCAACGCATCTACACGGGCCGGATCAGCGTGCTCATTAACCAGGGCAGTGCGTCTGCTTCCGAACTGCTAACCGGTGCACTGCGCGACCACCTTGGCTCTACGGTACTCGGTGTCACCAGCTTTGGCAAGGGTACAATTCAGCAGGGCTATCCTTTGGGAGACGGCTCACGGGTTTGGGTAACGGTACAAGGCTATAAGACTCCTGCCGGCACGATCATCGACGCCAAAGGGATTACCGCTGACATAATCATCGAGCAGCCCGACCCGGCTTCCCCAGAGGATGTGCAATTAGAGCGCGCACTTCAGCACATCAGAACATATCTCCTGCGGTAGAGGTGCGCGAAAGGACGATTGTTAATGCCAAGCTATGGGTTCTTGATTACTGTAGTTGTTGCCTACCTCTTGGGTGCTTTTCCTACCGCCTTTGTAGTTGGCAAACTCCGCAACATCGATATCACTAAACACGGCAGTGGCAATATTGGCGGCACTAACGCCATGCGTGTCATGGGGCTAGGGCCAGGCGTCCTGGTGATGGTGGCCGACGTGTTCAAGGCAGCACTGCCTACCTATATAGCAGCGCATTTGCTGCCGCTTGAGACGTGGCAGGTCATGACAGTCGCTCTGTCTACAGTTATTGGACACAACTGGTCGGTGTACATTGGGTTTAGGGGAGGGAAGGGCATCGCCTGCACTATTGGCGCATGTGCGGTGCTGTTCCCCGCAGTGCTGCTTACGGGGTTTGCCGTATTTGCACTGACCATAGCCATCACCAAATACGTCTCCCTAGGCTCTCTCGTGATGATGACCTCCATGCCTATACTCCTCGGGTTATTGGGGTACCGCCTGGAGTATATTTTGTTTGCACTCTGCATACTGGTGATTGGAACATACAGGCATCGCTCGAATATTCAGAGATTATTAAAAGGCACGGAAAACAAGGTTGGGAGAAAAAAATGTAGAGGGGATTAATCCCCTCTACATAAGTGCCTGTGTTATTATCCTTGGAGCAAAGCGAGTTCGGGTTGCCCAAAAACAATCAGTTCCCCATCGTTTATGACCGTACACGGAATTCCTACGCGTCCGTTGGCGCGCACCTCGGCAAACTCCACTCTATTATCTCTGTACTTAAGAAAGGCCTTAAGGTTGGCCATGCTGGAGGTAATGTCTATGTAGGTAGACGGGACATTGTGATGTGAAAGAAACTCTTTCACGGGGGCACAGCCCGGTCAGTGCTGACTGCCAAACAGGACTATGTCTTTCATGGCGACGCCTCCCCAAAATACCTCTGCTTGTTGTTTTGGCAGGGGCAGAGGGACTCGAACCCACAACCAACGGTTTTGGAGACCGCTACTCTACCAATTGAGCTATACCCCTGTGAACCTATTTCATTATACGTTACCCGCCTGGCACGGTCAAGTAATCGCAAATACTTATCCACCCACTCATCGTAGTCCCTCACACCGCTCACTCACATCAAAACCTCACGCTATCACACCGGTGCTTGAATACAGTCTTGCTGTCGCAATACTCTTTCATTTTCCAATTACAAACAAATACGTTGAGATGGTATGCCTAGGCTGATAGAATTGTGGGGGGAGTGGGGGCAGGTGTGGGGAGAGCAAAATTAAGGGGGAGATTTACCTGAGCAATATCATCTACATCGACGGTCACTTTGTGCCTAAAGAAGAAGCGAAAATCTCGGTCTACGACCATGGGTTGCTTTATGGAGATGGCATTTTTGAGGGTCTGCGCGTTTATAACGGCCGGATTTTCAAACTAGAGGAACATGTGGACCGCCTCTATGAGTCGGCAAAGTCAATTATGCTCACCATCCCCATGCCTAAACAAGAGATGATAGCGGCGCATGTAGAGACGGTCAGGCAGAATGGTCTGCGTGATGTCTACATTCGTTCTATTGTCACGCGTGGCGTCGGCAGCCTCGGCATTGATCCGCGGTCCTGTCCAAAAGCTAGTGTAATCATTATTGTTGATAAAATTTCCCTATACCCAGCCGAACTATATGAAAAGGGGATTGACGTGGTCACTGTTGCCACGCGGCGTCCCTCGGTCGATGTTCTCAGCCCGCGCGTGAAGTCATTAAACTATCTTAATAACGTCATGGCCAAAATTGAGGCGGCTAGGGCAGGGGCCTTTGGGGGCATAATGCTCAACAGCGAGGGCTACGTTACGGAAGGCACGGCTGACAATATTTTCTTAGTAAAAAAAGGGATCATCTACACGCCGCCGGGTCATGTGGGCATACTACAGGGCATTACCCGCGACACGATTATGACCATGGCCACTGAGTCTGGCTACATTGTCAAGGAAGAGGTCTTCACGCGTCACGATATTTACGTGGCGGACGAGATTTTCTTCACCGGAAGCGGTGCGGAGGTCATACCGGTCATTAACTGCGACGGCAGAGTAATAGGGACCGGTGCGCCCGGCCCAATTACACGCTACTTCATCGAGGAGTATCGCAAGCTGGTCAACTCAACCGGCTACACAGTGTTCACCTCATAGTCGTACGCATCGTAGCCGCAAGCATCATAATTAGAACCAAGATGGGCAAAAAAGAACCGACTTACATCGGTTCTTTTTTTGGTGGAAGATCCTCTGTCCTAGTTTACATAATATATATTATAGGACGCAAGGGAAATGGCCTCACTGAGCCAGTTTGCTGTAAAGAGCATATCGCCTTTTAGCATCACTTTCAGCCGCAACAAATAATTCGGCGGCCGCCTCGGGAAACTCATGCAGCAGTGTTGCGTAACGAGCTTCGCCCTTTAGGAAGTCGCGGAAGTTGTAGCTCGGCTCCTTCGAGTCGAGAGTGAATGGATTCTTCCCCGCTTCGGCCAGAGCCGGGTTGTAGCGGTAGAGTGGCCAGTAGCCCGATTCGACGGCGAGTTTGCCCTCTTGCTGACTCATCGACATATTAATGCCGTGGGCTATACAGGGAGAATAGGCGATCACTACCGAAGGGCCGTCATACTTCTCTGCTTCAAGGATGGCTTTGAGCGTATGGTTGCGGTTAGCCCCGCTACTGATGGAGGCGACATACACATATCCATAAGACATCGCCATCAGTCCAAGGTCTTTTTTACGGGTGCGCTTACCGTTGGCCGCAAATTTGGCCACAGCGGCCGTAGGCGTGGCCTTTGACGCCTGTCCGCCGGTGTTAGAGTAGACTTCAGTATCAAGGACGAGTAAGTTGATGTCTACGCCCGAAGCGATGACATGGTCTAGGCCGCCAAAACCGATGTCGTAGGCCCAGCCGTCACCACCGATGACCCAAATAGACTTCTTGGTCAAGTGGTCAGCCAGCTCTTGTATGCCTTGCAAGGCTTCTCGTAGAGCACCTTGCGCTGTTTCGAGGGCGGTTGGTACAAGGAGGCGCAATTTGTCGCCAAATAGACGGGATTTCTCCGCGTCCTTTTTCCCCGTTAACCATCCTTCACAGTTCAATTTTAGTTCTTCGTTCGCGGTGAGGGCCACTACGGCGGTACAAAGCTCGGTGAGTTTATCGCGCTTTTGCATAACCGCCAAGGCCATGCCATAGCCAAATTCAGCATTGTCCTCAAAGAGCGAGTTCGCCCAGGCCGGTCCATGCCCATCCTTATTAGTGGTGTATGGGCATGATGGCGCACTGCCCCCGTAAATTGAGGTGCAACCCGTGGCGTTGGCGATAAGCATGCGTTCGCCAAAAAGCTGCGTCACCAGTTTAATGTACGGTGTTTCCCCGCAACCGGCACAGGCGCCAGAATACTCAAATAGCGGCTTCTTGAATTGGCTATTTTTTACAGTAGCAGGGTCATAGTTAACCTTTGGTTCAGGTAGGCTTTCTAGATATTCAAATTTTGTGATTTCTTCCGTGGCCGATTGTTCCAAGTTAGTCAGAACGAGGGGTTTTGGTTGCGCCGGGCAAACTTGGACACAGTTGCCGCAGCCGGTACAATCGAGCGGAGAAACTTGAATATAGTACTGGTGTTGGGCAAACTCTTTCCCGACGGCGTTTTTCCCCTGCAAAGAGCTGGGCTTGTCGACGATATCGGTGTTACTGGCCAAGTAGGGGCGGATGGCAGCATGTGGGCAGACAAAAGAGCATTGATTACACTGGATGCAGCTTTCTGGGACCCAGACAGGGATATCGGTGGCGATGCCCCGTTTCTCATACTTGGTAGTGCCGAGTGGGAAGACCCCGTCATCACTAAACTTACTTACGGGCAAATTGTCGCCCTTGAGCAGGTTCATCGGACTCATAACCTCGGCAACAAAGCGTGGCTCACTACCGCTGGGCGCGGCGCTCTCAGCCTCAGCATCCTTCCATGCGGCAGGATAATCGATTTTGATCAGCGCGGCTATGGTACGGTCCACAGCGGCATAGTTTTGCGCCACCACTTCTTCGCCTTTGCGTTTGTAGGTTTTCTTGATGGCGTCTTTGACAAAGGCAATGGCTTGGGCGCTGGGGATCACATTAGCGACCTGAAAGAAGGCCGCCTGCATAATGGTATTGATACGTCCCCCCTGCCCTACTTCATGGGCTATTCTTACAGCATCGATGTTGTAAAAGACAACCTGCTTGCCGGCAATCGCTCTTTTCAATCGAGCCGGGAGCTTATGCTCCATTTCATCTAATGTCCAAGGCGAATTGAGAAGGAATACCCCGCCCTCTTTAATGTCCGCTAAGAGATCATACCTGCTAACATAGGAAGCATGGTGACAGGCCACTAAGTCGGCCTGATCAACTAGGTATGGCGAAGTGATGGGGCTTGGTCCGAACCGTAGATGCGATACGGTAATCCCGCCGGATTTTTTAGAATCGTATACAAAGTACCCCTGGGCAAAAAGGTCGGTATTATCCCCAATGATTTTTATGGAGTTTTTGTTTGCGCCAACTGTACCATCGGCCCCCAGACCATAAAACTTGCAGCGGTACTGCCCTGCCGGCGCTGCATCTAGATGGGTTACAACTTCAAGAGAGGTGTGGGTCACGTCATCAAAAATGCCGACAGTAAAGTGATTCTTAGGTGTATGAGCCGCTAAATTGTCGAATATGGCTTGGACCATCGAAGGCGTGAATTCTTTTGATCCCAGACCATACCGCCCTCCCACGATGAGCCTGTGCTCACCCTGTTCAGCATACACCGTGCAGACATCTTGGTAGAGGGGCTCTCCTAGTGAACCAGGTTCCTTAGTCCTATC
>QLUC01000088.1 GCA_018725275.1 Bacillota bacterium
ATCAATAGCCGTTGATTTACCAGCACACCACTGCCCCTCCTCATCGCAAGATCTATGGCTGAAGGTTGATTCTACTGCAATAACTCCGACTCTGCTGCAAGAAATCATAAAACAACCAAACAATGGTGCCTATGGAGCGTCGCTAGTGGGAATAGATTCTATATTTGCTACAACGACACTTTAATGGCTT
This sequence comes from Bacillota bacterium, assembly GCA_018725275.1. GTDB lineage: Bacteria > Bacillota > UBA994 > UBA994 > UBA994 > BS524. Next base: position 191 of record QLUC01000088.1, read on the forward strand.
TCGCTACGATCGAAAATCGTGACTTTTCGTAGCTACAAAGTACCACACCGTCGTCTTTGGCGCAAGATTGAGAATAGTAAGAATGAAAAGGGTAGAACGAGGATTCGCTAGTCACCATTGACCGCATGAAAGAGGATGCATGACCTCATTCAGGACGATGAACCTCGAGCAAGCGCAAGTCGGTCCCGTCGGCATTGATACGCCAGCGCGCCTCGCCTAGTTCTTGTCGCACTCTTTGCCTGTCAAAGGCCTGCTGAAATTGCCGCGAATCGACGCCCAACCGCGCTACAGTAGTAAACTGCAGTGCGGTTTCGTCTGTTTCCCAAACAATATTAGTTATCCACGGGTAAAAATCACCTATGGGCACAACTGGGGCCGGGAACAAATCTGGAGTGAGGTCTCTTCCGGTCACTTGCACCGCGGGCGCGCGACTAACTGTGCCGCCAATATTCAGGTCATGCCACCACTCTCCTACCAGCCCGAAGGTAAACGCGGGAGAACTGATGGGTTGCTCTGCTCCATAGTAGATAAACCGACCTTGCGGCGACCAGCGCGGCCGCGCGATAGGGCCATGAGTCGCCTGTGTCACCGAAACAATCACAGGCGTTTGTGTAGCTAGGTCCACGAAACCTACGGAAACGTGCTGTGCATCGCGAGAGACATTAGCCAGCACAAGTCCCAGCCGAGTGCCACTCGGCGATAAACCAAAGATCCCCACCGAAGGTGAACCTTGCACCTGGTAATCGCCCAGCAGAACATCCCCGCTCTTCAGGTCGACTACCCAAACGCTGTGTGTATCTGCCTGCTGTTGCTGTTCCAGCATCGCAACATAGGGGAATAGCACATCGTACACCACCAGTACCCGGTTCTCGTAAGTGAGCGCCTTTAGCGGCAAACTGGTCGGGGGATGAGGTTGGCGCGCCACCCAAGCCACAACCTCCGGAAGGCTGACATGCGTGCGCAAATCTGACGCCGCAGCACGCGCCAGACGACGCTGTAGGGTGTCGACCCACATGGTTGACCCCAAACCATAATCGTCCATTGCCAGTAGCGAGGCATCGCGGTCAGCGACCGAGCGCAGAAAGCTGCGCAGTTCTGCCTCGAGCCCAATATCATCGGTCGCGGCAATCAACCGCAGGGCTACCTCCACACCGGCGACATCGGCTGCTCTCAGCACAGCGACATCAAAATGCGGCAGAGTGCCTGCCAAGTATCGGTCGGCATTATAGTTCGCGACCCTGCCCTCGACATTTAGCCACGAGAGCGCGAGCATGATAGCTACTCCCGTCGCTACTGCCACCCGCATTTTCGAGAACCTTGCCCTGTCGCCTACGACTAGGCAAGCGAAGACCACTGCCAAAAACAGTAATATCGCCGCCGGTTTAACCCGCATCATGGTTAGACCAAATTGGTCTACATAGAGCCAGAGCTTGCTCATGGCAGTAGCTACGAGCACCAAGGTGAGAGCAGGAAGCAGACTAAGCAACGCCCTAGCGACTGTGCCGGTAGCCTTGCTTATGTCCGCTGTAAAATGCACACCGAGGATGAGCGCGAGATTGATTAGGGCGACCGCGCACAGTTCGAAGAACCCCTGACGGGCAAATTCGGCATAGGAGGCCCAACCTTGTGGCAATTGCCCGAAAAAGGCCGCAAAGAAATACGGCAACTGGGTAAGGATAAAGGTCGCGTATAGCAGGTTCACGACGCTCAAAAGGGCGACAGCGGTCGCAACGGGCATCACGCGATACTGCATGGCTGCATCTACGCCTTTACCTGCTCTTTCGCCTCGCCGCCCTCTGCCCCGGTAAGCATTGCCCACAAGCAAAGCAAAGATATAGGCTGCGGTTGGGATGCCAAGGATTAGTTGCGCCCACAAAAACCCGGAGATCTCTAGGTCAAAATCAAACCGGGCCAACCACTGGCTAATGACGCTAAAACCACCCGCGTCAGCAGCCATGAGCAGCGGAAGTACTAGAGCTGCCACCAATACTCCCAGACCAATCCCGACTAAGGAGGGAACCATGCGCCTCCCCACCTTAAACCGAGGTGCCGGTATGCTCAATAATGCTGCCATTTGCAACCCTAGTCCTGCCAAGGGAACCACGAGCACGCCGTTTAAGAGGTCACGTACGCTCCAGTCGCTCGTCCCACCGGTTACGGTGTTGCCGCTAGCGATGACCACCCAGTAGGTCGCCGCACCCAACAAAAAAATGAAGCGCCACGGCGATATGGAGGGCGCACTCCACACGGCAAAAGAAAGGGCTGTAATCAAAAGAACCCCTAACCACAGCTTGGCCTCGCGGCTCTGCTTGATGCCGACCTGGCGAAAATAGACGCTGACCACCCCAGCGTAGACCAGTGCAAAAGCTGTCACCCCAGAGCCCTGAAAGCCAGCCAAAAAGACGATCATCAGCCAACGCCAAAACATGAAGCCCACCACAGTGGCGATTAGCGCAAACCACTGTTCAGGTTTGCCGAAGGCAATCTTCCCATTTCTAAGGGAGTGGTCGGGCTCATGTACCATTTCGCAATCAGTCATCATTTGTCATCATCCTCCTTTGCTCTTTTTGTACATTCCAAAATATCTCCCGGCTGACAGTCTAGTTCTTTGCCTATAGCCTCTAGGGTCGAAAACCTGATGGCTTTCGCCTTGCCCGTCTTAAGTATGGAGAGGTTGGCTTGGCTAATGACAATCTTCTCTGCCAGCTCACCGGAAGAATCTTGCGCTTAGCCATCATTACGTCTAAGTTCACTATTATCGATTATCGTCATGCCGCTCCCCCTTATACAGCGTGGTCAACTAAGTCCTAAAGTGACACCCCTTAAAAACCTCCCCCGCCAAGCGTACTGCCTAGATCTTGACTGCAGTATAACACCTCATTTATTGGTTAGCAATAGTTTATTATTGATAAACAATAACTGTGCCCGTTGCTGATGATAGTACCTAGCTGATAACCAGGAGATAGGAACGTACCTTAGGGGAAGTGTAATCATATCCAAAACAGGCGATGACTTGTAGCCACAGTTATCCTACCACATCTGTTGTTCTTTCACCCCGCGCTTCTGGCACCACTGACTTACGCTCCGGTCACTGTACTGGGACTCGCCCACTCGGCTGGCCCACATTTTGCGGCGTTCTTCTTGAGGCATAAAAAGTCCCCCCTCACGAAATCTCCTAAGGAGATTGTCCCATGAGGGAGGAGAAATGAACACGTGGCGTCACTTGACGCTTATGATTATTCTATTCATAAAACCGTAATCACTTTTGCGGTTTTATGCTTAACAAACGGACGATATTATCCATCGTCAATGCTAGATTCTCTTTTGATTTTAATTTAGCTATCTCAAAGGGGACAGGTTCAGGATTAATGCTAAAAATAGCTGTAATTCCTAAATCATAAACGGCTTCAATATCGCTGCCAATTGTACCTACTACAGCAATCACATCTACTTTTGCTCTTTTCGCGCGCTTCGCTACTCCTATAGGCACTTTTCCTTGAATTGATTGCGAATCGATTTTTCCTTCTCCGGTAAAAATCAAATCTGCACCTTCGATCAAGTGATCAAATTCAACTAAGTCTAAAATCGTTTCAATGCCCATTTGCAGTCGACTATTAAAAAATGCGACCATGCCTGACCCCATCCCGCCGGCTGCTCCACCACCCGGTATCGTAGAAACATCCAACTTTAAATGTTTTTGGATGACGCTTGCCAAATGACATAAACCTTCATCCAACAGTATGACCATATCAGGATTTGCGCCTTTTTGGGGCGCAAAGATGTGAGCTGCTCCCTTAGGTCCATACATCGGATTATCGATGTCACACATCGTAATGATTTCGATATCGTTGAACATCGGATCGATACCACTCAAGTCGATATCGGCAATATCGATCAATGATTTCCCTTTTGGAACAAACACTTGTCCTTGAGAATTCAAAAAACGAACGCCGATCGCACTAGCTGCACCGCATCCGCCATCATTGGTGCTAGAACCGCCCAGCCCGACGATGATTTGCTTACATCCACGTTTGGCCGCATCCAAAATCAATTCTCCAACACCGAAAGTCGTCGTCTCCAGCGGATTTGGCCGGCCACTGACTAAGGGCAGACCCGCTGCTGCAGCCATCTCGATAACAGCAACATTTCCATCCAAAATACCGTAAAAAGATTCGATCGCTTCGAAGTAAGGGTTATTGACCGTAACGGTAATTTTTTTGCCGCCGACCGCAGCTAAAAAAGCGTCTACACTGCCCTCACCGCCGTCCGCTACCTCTATTTTAACAACATCACAAAGCGGAAAGTGGCAATGGATCGCTTCTTCCATAATATTGCATACTTGCGCTGAACTTAATGTGCCCTTAAAAGAATCAGGAATACAAATGATTTTTTTCATACATCCGCCCTCATTTACTATACTGAGGGGCTAATTTGCATTACCCCCTGTGTCTGTCAATCTAAAAGTGCACAGTTTGGCCACGAAAAACGTGCACAACAAAAAGGGTCAGTTACTTGGTTAGTGCCCGCAATGGCCCTTTGTAGGTCTCGGGAATTCGGAGTTGCAAAAGTGGGGAATCTTCGGCGACCGACATCACGAGCACAGCCGACACCACACACAGCGCGCCGAGGAAGGCAAAAGCTGCACCGTAGTTTGTGCCGGTATGGTCCAAAATCAGGCCCGTAGCCACAGGGCCCACTAGGCCCGACACAAAGCCAAAGGAAGTAAACACCAGCCCAAAGATTACGCCAAAATGCTTTAGCCCAAAGCACTCGGCTATCAGCGGCGCGGAGCAGGCAAACAGCGTCCCGTAGCCAAAGCCCACGGCGGCGGCGAGCAGCATAATGATGCCGAGCGAGCTGGTTTGCGGCAATACAAAGTAGGCAGCCCCGGCCAGAACAAAGCTAAGGGCTAAGGTTTGTTTGCGTCCCAGTTTATCCGACACGACACCGGAGACGAGGCGGCTAAGCCCATTAGTTAAATTGAAGCTCGCTAAGATGCCGGAGGCCGCCGCGAATCCAAAACCTAAATGCAGGCCAAAGCGTACAGATTGGGTTACCATGGTGATGCCCGCCGCGCCCATCAGCGCCCATACCACCCACAGCAGCCAGAAGTTCCGCGTGCGCACGGCTCTGGCGGGAGTGAGCGCACGAGCCTCCGCACTCACATTGCTTTTTGCATCGGCCTTGGTGCCTTGCGGCAGAGTTACTGGCTGCGGCAAGACAATCAACTGCGAGCCGAGGAGGCCAAGCACCAGTGTCAGGGAGGCCGCGGCTAGGGCCATAAATTCTACACCGTAGCTATCGAGCCACAAGCGGTAAAGAGGCACCATCATGGCGGCGGCAATGCCGAAAGTCATGTTGACAATGCCGGATACTGTGCCTTTTTTGTGCGGAAACCACTGCTGCACCACATTGATGCCGGGGGAATAAACAAAACAGCTGGCGGCACCAATTAAAAAGGCCCACGCGTAAATCATCCACACATTGTCTACTATGGCCGTCATCCCCGCCGCTGCCGTAGCCAGTAGCGTGCCCATCAAGATTAGTCTCTTGGCGCCGTACCGCGCGGTCCACTTGCCCACGAAAAACATAAAAATCCCAATCGCGGCGAGGAGAAAAAACATCACCAAACTGAGGGCCCCGGAACTTATACCTAACTCCCTACCCCACACCGGCGACAACAGCCCAGGCAGACCAAACACTAGGGACCCATGAAAAAAGATGGCCAGCGAGGCGCCTACTAGGGTACGAAATCCGTTAAACTTAACTTCCATACTTACCCACCTTCACTTGAGCAGCGGCGCCTACGCCAGCTATTGCTGTACCGTCACAGCCGGGGAAGGGAATGCCTAGCACTTGGGCCATCGTTGGGGCAATATCCACCATATGCAGAGGCCCCAGAGCCCCCCGCCGGGCAACCGCAGGCCCTGCGCCAATAAACACGCAGGTGTAATCCGGTTTATCGAGCGAATAGCCGTGGTTAGCGAACTTCCCTACTGTGGGGGGTATTTCTAGTATCGCAGGTTCGTCAAATGCCTCCTCGAACGTAAACCCATCCTTAGCCTCGACAGCCGCAGCTATGCCTTTCCCGACGCGGAGCGCGGCTAGGCACTCGCCTGTCAACACGCGCTCAATACCCCACTTCCCCGCCGCGGAAGCCGCTTCAAGTGCTGCAATCGCCAGCGCGCGCGTATCGACATCGCCATCTTTCACATAAAGATAAGCGCTGCCTCCGTTACACTGCAGGTAGGCTCGCCACTCGGTGGAGCCACTCTCTTGCCCTTGTAACCCCGCCGCGCGCAGCAATATGTTTGGCCTCACGCGGGTGTTGACGTCAAGCTGCCCGTGGTCGCCAACAACTAAGAAGGTTGTTTCAGCGTAGGTGCCGGCAGCTTTTGTAGCAGCGATAATCTCCGCTAAACGCCTGTCCATGCGCTCGAGCGCAGCCTTTGCTTCCCCGCTCTTGGTTCCGTAATAATGCTTCCGGTCGTCAAGGTCGATAAGGTGAACCATAGTCAGGTGCGGGCGGCGTGTCTTGATGGTATGCACGGCGCAGGCGGTGGTATAGTCGTCAAGATAAGGCTGACCGATACCTTGCCTAATGTGGCGAAAGCGCAGCTCTAGTTCCATGCAGTACAAAGTGCTCCCGTTA
>QLUC01000089.1 GCA_018725275.1 Bacillota bacterium
CCTAAATCGATAGATAAGACAAACGTTTTTTTATGGCCCTCGCCAGCAGTACGGCTACAAACACTTTCACAAAGTCCAGCACAATAAAGGGTGCCACTGCGACTTCAAACGCCCGTTGCCAGGTAAAGGGCCGCCCTAAATAGAAGCGGATTACCGCGACTAAGTACGGCACCCCCACGAGGTATAAAACCCCCACACCGACGACCATAGCCAATGCCGCTCCCCGGCGGGTGTTAATGTCAAACTTGCCCGCGAAGTATGCGGCCACGATAAAACCGATAATAAACCCAAAAGTAGGCTGCAACACATAGGTAAGGCCGCCAAATGGTGCCCTGGCGAACACGGGTACGCCCATGAGCCCCAGCAAGGCGTATATGGCCAGACTAAGTGCGCCCAGTCTGCCGCCCAGGGTAAAGGCGGCCAAAAAAGCCATGAAGGGCACTAGGCTAAATGGCACTACCGCCGGGCCACCATACCGCAACATCATTGCGGCAGCCACATGTAGTGCGGCGAAAATACCGACGCGAGTGATCTCTTTTGTGGAGAATTTCATACTCCCACCTCCCGCCACATCATAATGGAGGAGACGCCGACTGTCAACCACAAAAGGCATGACGGTTTACAGTTGCCAAGGCGCGTTGACCGCAAATTGCGGCGCTGTGCCCTGTAAGACAGCGCGCACATCTCGCCCCGTCACGAGGGCAATGCGCGTCAGACACTCTTGTGTAGACCCAGCCATGTGTGGGGTTAGGATCACATTGGGCATCTTAAGAAAGGGGCTCTGCGACGCGAGCGGTTCTTCATGGAACACATCGAAGGCCGCCCCGGCAAACCAACCCTCGTTTAAGGCCTGCAGCAAATCATCCTCGACCACGATCGCACCCCGCGCAGTGTTTATGAGCACCGCATCTTTGGGCATCAAGGACAGTAGCCGCCGCCCTACCAGCCCCCGAGTGTCCATCGTCAACGGCAGGTGGATGCTCACCACCTCTGAGTATCGAAATAGTTCTTCGAGACTCACCCTGCGCGCCATACTGTTCTCTTTGGGCGCACGATTCCAATAGACAACTTCCATGCCAAAGGCGGTGGCCAAGGCCGCCACCCTCTGGCCTATATGCCCAAAGCCAACTAAACCGAGGCGTTTTCCTGCCAGTTCCCGGCCTACCGTACGGGCCTTCTCCCATTGCCCGAGTCGGACTAGGGAGTCGGCCTGCGGTATCTGTCGCCAAAGCGATAACAACATGCCAAACACCATCTCTGCTACCGCCTGGGCATTACTGCCTGGGGCATTAGTGACATAGATCCCAGCTTCGGTTGCCGCTCTGACATCTACCTGGTCTACTCCGGCACCATGCACCGCTATTATTTTTAACCTCGGACACCTATTAACTAATTCGTAGGGAATGATGCCGGTCCGCACCAACAAGCCCTCGGCACGAGCGATAACTTGCCAGTAGTCCTCCCTATCCCCATAAGACATCTCCCCAAACGGTAAGGGTACCACTGCCACGGAAACGCCCTCTCCCACGGCACTGCGAAAACTCGGGAGGCAGACGGGCATCTCAGGAGTTGCCGTCACAACGACTTGTTTCATATTTCATCACTTCGCCCTTACCTTACTTTTCCTTGGTATTTCGCGAAAACACCCCTTTATTCCTGCCCGGGGGTGCATGTCGGAGCCGCGAAATAGGCACATTAAGGGGGGAGGAGGTGATCATTTTGGACACAACTACTAACCCTATCGGCAGGGTGAAATGTGTAGTGGAAAACTGTCGTCACTGGCACAAGGGCAATCATTGCGTCGCCTCAAGTATCACCGTGCAGGGACCGCAGGCCACTAGCGTGCAAGGCACGGACTGCTCTACATTTGTCAACAAAACCCACTAAGCATCAGGCGCAGGCGCTAGGCCTGCGCCTGATCAATTATATTTGACTACATACGGCAGACTAGGCTATAATTTTATGTCTGAGTACAATAAAGGAGCCTGAGAAGTGAAAAGAAATATTGCGATAATCGCCCATGTTGACCACGGGAAGACCACTTTAGTCGATGCCATGCTCAAGCAGAGCCATATTTTCCATGTTAAGGAACATGTGCAAGAGCGGGTTATGGACTCGATGGACCTCGAGCGGGAAAGAGGCATCACCATTATGGCTAAAAACACCGGGGTATTCTACCGGGAGACAAAAATCAATATTGTAGATACACCCGGGCACGCCGACTTTGGTGGTGAGGTCGAGCGTACTTTGAGCACGGTAGATGGAGTATTGCTTTTAGTCGATGCCGCCGAGGGCCCCCTCGCGCAGACCAAGTATGTCCTAAAAAAGGCTCTGGCGCAACACTTGCAGCCTATTGTCGTCATCAACAAGATTGATCGGCAGGACGCCCAACCCTTAGAAGTTCTTGATAAGTGCCTGGACCTTTTCATCGAGCTTGGTGCTACCGAGGACCAGTTAGATTTCCCAGTCCTCTTTGCTTCTTCTCGGGCAGGCATAGCCAAGTACAACCTCGGCGATCCCGGGGTCGACCTTGCTCCCCTCTTTGAAACTATTCTCGCCCGGGTACCTGCGCCAAGCGGTGACCCCGAGGGTCCTTTTCAGATGTCGGTAACTACGCTGGATTGGGATGATTACCTCGGGCGCATCGCCATTGGGCGCATAGCGCGGGGCAAGGTCCTCGCCGCGCAGACGGTTGCGGTCGTTAAGGTAGACGGCACCATTGTCCCCGGCAAGATCGCTAAATTATACCAGTACATGGGCCTCAAGCGAACCGAACATCCTGAGGCAACAGCTGGCGACATTGTGGCTATAGCTGGTCTGTCCGAGGTTGGGCTAGGTGACACCGTCACCGCACTGGACTGCCCAGAGGCGCTTCCTTTTATGGCTGTCGACGAGCCGACTGTCACCATGGATTTTATGATTAACGACAGTCCCTTTGCCGGCCGCGAAGGTCAATTCGTCACCTCGCGCCACTTGCGCGAGCGCCTACAGAAGGAAGGCTTAACTAATGTCAGCATGCGCATTGAAGATGGTCCCTCCCCCGACGTTTTCCATGTCTCGGGGCGTGGCGAGCTCCACCTGGCCATCCTCATCGAAACCATGCGCCGCCAAGGTTATGAATTCGCCGTTTCGCGGCCCAAAGTTATTTTCCGCAGAATTGACGGTGAACTGATGGAGCCGGTAGAATTACTCACCGTCGACGTGCCCGAGCAATACACGGGAGTAGTCATGGAGAAGCTTGGCGCTCGTAAAGCACGCCTCATCAATATGGAACACCAGGTAACAGGCTCTGTTCGCCTCGAATTTGAAATCACCTCGCGCGCCTTGCTGGGTTTTCGCAATGACTTACTCACCGACACCAGAGGTTACGGCATAATGAACACCCTTTTCGACGGCTACGGACCTTATCGCGGCGATATCCCAGGCCGCCCAAGCGGCGTGCTTTTAGCCTATGAGCTGGGCGAGGCCACCGCCTACGGTTTGCAAAACGCCGAAGAACGCGGAGAACTCTTTATTGGGCCGGGCACAAAAGTCTACGAAGGTATGATTATTGGTGAGTCTTCTCGCGCCAGCGACCTCGATGTCAATGTCTGCAAACGCAAACAACTGACCAACATCCGCTCTAGCGCCGCCGACGACGCCATACGCCTGACCACCCCGCGCGACATGGGCCTTGACCGCGCCCTCGAATACATCGCTGATGATGAGCTGGTGGAGGTAACGCCCAAGAGCATCCGCCTACGCAAGCGCCAGCTTGACCGGCAGGAGCGCCTACGACAAATCAAGAAACAGCAAGATCTAGCCACCCCTAACTAGAGTGCCCTCCGGCACTCTTTTTTTACGCTGTTGACACTCATAACCGGCAATGCTAGACTTGCAGTATACCCCGCTGGGGTATCAAGTACTACTAACGGAAGGTGACGCATGGAAAACTCTCTGACCAAGATATCGCTTAAAATTACCGGCATGACCTGCGCTTCCTGCTCAAGCAAGGTAGAGCGTGTCCTCCGGCGTGTCAATGGCGTGACCGAAGTCACGGTCAACTTAGCCACAGAAACCGCGAGCATAACCTACGACTCAACTCTCATCACCCCACAATCCATCAGGGAGAAGATTGAGCAAGTCGGCTACAGCGTCAAAGAAGACAAGGAATCTATCTCTTTACTTATCAAGGGCATGACCTGTGCCGCCTGCTCGAGCCGCATTGAAAGAGGTCTTGGGAAGACAGATGGGGTCTATAGTGCCTCCGTCAACTTGGCCACGGAAAAAGCAGTAGTGGAATACAACCCGCGCGCCCTGTACCCAGACGATATCATCGAGCGCATTAAGGCATTCGGGTACGAGGCCATGCTCGAGGACGACACCTTGCCGGCAGTGGACAATGACCAAGTGCGGCAAGCTCAGGCTGCCTTACGCATGTGGGTTTCATGGGCTTTTACCTTGCCGATAATTCTCTGGATGCTGCCGTCAATGTTCGCCGGTGGTCATAATATGAACGCCATGTGGCCGAGCAAAGAAATTTACAACCTAGGCATGTTAGTCTTAGGCGCACCAGTCCTTTTTTGGGCTGGTCTATCAACATATAAATCTGCCTTTAAAGCCATTAAAGTACTCTCCCCCAACATGGATACCCTCATCGCGCTTGGCACCGTAGCCGCCTACCTGAGCGGCTTGGCCGCCTTCTTTATCCATATCGAAAACTACGCCGGAGTTGCGGCCATGATCATGGCCTTCCACCTCACCGGCCGCTACCTTGAAGCCAAGGCCAAAGGACGGGCCTCGCAAGCCATCAAGCGCCTGCTGCAATTAGGAGCGAAGACCGCTACCATCCTAGTTAATGGCCAGGAGAAGGAAGTCCCTTTAGCCCAGGTGCGGGTTGGCGATATCTATGTCGTGCGTCCGGGGCAGAAGACCCCGACTGACGGCAAAGTGATTAAGGGCGAGAGCAGTGTCGATGAATCTATGGCTACCGGGGAAAGTTTGCCGGTACACAAAACCATCGGCGACGAGCTCATTGGCGCTACAGTAAATCAGGAAGGCATCCTTTACGCCGAGGCTACCCGCGTCGGCAAGGACACCTTTCTCGCTCAAGTGATTAAGTTAGTCGAAGAGGCCCAAGGAACAAAAGTCCCCATCCAGGAATTTGCCGATAAAGTTACCGCCGTCTTTGTCCCCATTGTGGTCGGTATCGCTGTCTTCACCTTGGCCATCTGGCTGATCTGGCCACACCAACTTGGCGTGGTGCTCGAAATGGCTAAGCCCTATATCCCTTGGGTCAACCCTCATCTTTCACCACTCACGCTGGCCTTAGTAGCAACGGTGGCCGTGCTCGTCATTGCCTGCCCCTGTGCCATGGGGCTAGCCACCCCCACTGCCCTCATGGTAGGTAGCGGCATTGGGGCCGAGAACGGCATCCTCATCAAGCGTGGCGATGCCATTCAGACCTTGCAGTATGTTAAGACTATTGTCTTCGATAAGACCGGCACTATTACCAAGGGTAAACCGGCCGTAACCGACTTGCACCCGCAGAGAGTTACCGAAGAACGGTTATTGGTTGTGGCCGCCAGTGTTGAGGCTAACTCCGAGCACCCCCTCGGCAAGGCCATCACCAAGGCCGCAGAAACCCGCGGCCTAGCGCTCCTGGCGAGCGAACGCTTCATCTCGCTCACCGGTCGCGGCGTAAAAGCAGAGGTAGAGGGCCAAGTGGCCTTAGTCGGTAGCCGCAACCTCCTCCTTGAGCACGGCATAGACCCAAGCCAACTCGAGAGCAAGGTCGTCGAGCTAGAGTCTGACGGCAAGACTTGTATGCTGGTCGCATGGGGCCATGAGCTGCTCGGAGCCATCGCGGTGGCCGATACCCTCAAAGAAGATTCTTTACAGGCCATCACAGAAATTAAAAAAATGGGGTTGTCACCGGTGATGATTACCGGCGACAACCGCCGCACCGCCGAAGCCATTGGCCGGGCCGTGGGCATCGAGCGCATTTTGGCGGAGGTCTTGCCGGAAGGCAAGGTGCAGGCCATCAAAGCTCTCCAGAGCGAAGGCCAGACGGTGGCCATGGTCGGAGATGGCATCAATGACGCCCCCGCCCTCACCCAGGCCGATGTCGGCATCGCCATCGGCACAGGCACAGATATCGCCATTGAGGCGTCCGACGTGACCTTGGTGCGCGGCAATCTCGGTGCCGTCGTCAGCGCCATCAAGCTCTCTCGGGCTACTTTTAGGAAAATACGGCAAAATCTCTTTTGGGCTTTTATCTACAACCTGGTGGCCATCCCACTCGCTATCCTGGGGCTCCTCCATCCGGTCATAGCCGAAGCGGCCATGGCAGCTAGTTCCCTCACCGTCGTCACCAATGCCAACCTCTTGCGCAAGGTTCGCATCAAACCGGATTATGAAAAAGTCTAATCGTAATCTAGGAAGACGGCTATGGCCCTCTCGCGCGGAGGGAGAGTGTGGTCAAACAAACAGGCGCTTCGCCCCGTAAGCCCCAGATGCGCCATTGTGGCGGGGTTAAAGGTTCCAAGGCGCAGGTGGCGTAAAATTGCCCCCGGCTTTTCATCCTGACGATGGGGCAAGACCTTGTAGAGATTTTCCTTGTCTCCATAGACAATCCCCCGGAGCAACCGCCCTTCTTCATCCACACCAAGGATGAGGGAGGGCGGTACTTCTCGATGCGGTTCATGCATGAGAAAGTCAAAGCGACAAAGCTCTTGTAATAAGTATCGGTCGGGCACTTCGGTAGCCAGCGCGAGGTAGAGCGCTTCTTCCGGCGCAGCCTCGCCCATGGAACTTCCTAAGAGTGAGGT
>QLUC01000009.1 GCA_018725275.1 Bacillota bacterium
GACTGATGATTTCCCGGCCTTTTATACCCGGGCGAGCGGGTTTGGGGTGGACTATCGGCTCGATACTCCCCGCGATGTAGCTAAGGCCATCCAAACCAAGTGGGATCTGGGCCTCAGGGGTGGCCTGGTGGTCGCTAACCCCATACCAAGAGAACATGAACTGCCCCTGGACTTGCTGGCGGGGATTGTTGAGGCGGCGGTGCAGGAGGCGCATAAACAAGGGATTCGCGGCAAGGAGATAACCCCCTTTCTACTCGCGCAGGTCAAAGAAATGACCGGAGGCCGGAGCCTCGTGGCCAATATAGAGCTCATTTACCACAATGCCCAGGTGGGAGCACGTCTAGCCTCTGCCTTGGCGTCTTTGCAGGGGGTGCACGAGTGCTAGAAGTAAGTCATCTCAGCAAGGTTTTTGTCAGTGGCAAGAACAAGGTTAAAGCCGTGGACGATGTCTCCTTCGTAGTGAACCGCGGCGAAATTGTCGGCCTGCTGGGGCCAAATGGGGCCGGCAAGACGACCACCATTAAGTCGGTGCTGGGCATAACCCGCCCCAGCGCCGGCTCGATCAAGGTAGGCGGTTTTGACCCCTTTGCTGAGCCGAGTAAGGCGCTTTCTCTGGTGGCAGCGGTGCTCGAGGGCAGCCGCAACATCTACTGGCGCATGACCACCTGGGAGAATATCGTCTTCTTCGCAGGCATCCATGGTGTTTCCCACAAAATAGAAAAAAATTATTTTGATCACCTTATTGAAACCTTTAAATTGGTTGATAAACGCAGCACCGAAGTGCGGCAGTTGTCGCAGGGCATGAAACAAAAGGTGGCTATCTGCTGTGCTTTGGTCAAGAAGACTCCCTTGGTCTTTCTCGATGAGCCCACCGTGGGGCTGGACATAGAAACATCCTATGAGCTTCGCGGGATACTGAAGGAGCTGGCCGCCACCGAGGCTAGGACTATGGTCGTCAGCAGTCACGACATGGCGGTCATTCAAGACATTTGCCAACGGGTTATCATTATGTCTGGCGGCAGAGTCATCGCTGACGATAAAATTGACGACTTGCTGGCAGTGTTTCGCAGCCGTAACTACAAAATAGCCATCGGCAAGGTGCTCGATAACGATGTGGTCGAGCATTTGCGGAAGCGATTTAACGATGTGGAAGTGCAACTTAGGGAGAGAAAGACCAACATCACCATCAACCTGCCTTCCGCAGGCGATCTATATGCCCTCATGGACTTCCTGCGCGAGCACAATATCGACCTCGAAACTATAAATCAGCAGGACCCTGACTTAGAAAAAGCCTTCGTGGCCTTAGTGCGAAAGGAGCGCGAGAGATGCAACGGCAACTCATAGCTTTTCAAGCGGTGTTATTTCGCAATGTCATTGAATTAAAGCGCTATGCCTTTAACACCATCTCCATGTTGGTCTCACTCTATGTGATGTTCATGATTCTGTTCTTCGGGTTGCAGCGCTTGGGAGGCGCGGCTCTGGCGGCCGGCGACACCCTGGAAGGCCTCTTGGTGGGCTACTTGCTGTGGACGATGGCGATTATGGCGTATAGCGAACTCTCTTGGGACCTCAATGCTCAGGCGCAAGTAGGCACCCTAGAGCAACTCTACATTTCACCCATAGGTTTCGGTCGTCTCAATGCCTACAGTCTGCTCTGTAACCTAGTGCTACAATTCGGGTACGCAGCAATCATTCTCGCCGTGCTCATGGTGAGCACCGGCAAGTACCTGCATGTGGACTTGGTGAGCATCGTGCCCCTGTTCATCGTGACCCTGATGTCGGCCTACGGCGTAGGCTTTGCGGTAGGGGGCTTGGCCCTGATCTACAAGCGCATCCAGGCCTTTTTCTCCATCTTTCAGTTCGTTTTTTTGGCGTTTCTTACCCTGCCATGGGCCCAATTCCCCTGGGCTAGGTTCCTGCCTCTTTCCATGGGTAATGCCCTCCTGCGCGAGGTCATGATTCATGGCCGTCGCATCTGGGAGCTAGACCCTACGCATTTGATGGTCCTCGTGGGGACGGGAGTTTTTTATCTGGCGCTCGGCATTATGGCGTTTGCGTGGAGCGAGCGCATTGCGCGTGACAAAGGCCTACTGGGGCATTATTAATCCCCAACTTCAGGTGTTTGCGTTATTCGGCATAGAGAGGAGGGCCATGGATGCAGCAACTCGTGGTCATCAGAGGGGCCGGCGACCTCGCCACCGGTGTTGCCCAGAGGCTTTGGCGCGCCGGCTTCCTACTTGTGATGTTAGAGCAAGATGCGCCACGTATGGTGCGGCGGCCGGTGTGCTTGGCGACCGCAGTCTACGCGGGCGCGATACAGGTAGAAGATATTGGAGCCAAGCTCGTGACGGAGCCATTGCCGCGCGAACAAGGACCGGCGGTGGCATTACTTGAGGGGTACTGGCGGCAGAACCTAGTGCCCATAGTTATCGACCCTAGCACCGCCACCATCGACCTTCTAAGGCCCTTTGCCGTGGTCGACGCCATCATGGCTAAAAAACCCACCGGAACCCATGTTTCGCAAGCGCCGATAGTGGTGGCCTTAGGTCCCGGTTTTGTTGCGGGGGTAGATGCCCATGCCATTATCGAAACTAACCGCGGACATCACTTGGGACGGGTGCTCCGGGAGGGCTCGGCCGCCGCGAACACCGGCATAGCGGCCTTGGTAGGTGGTTATGCCCGGGAGCGGGTCTTGCGGGCTCCGGCCCGGGGGGTTTGGCGCCCAGAGAAACAAATCGGCGATCTGGTAACTTTGGGCGAGACGGTGGGTATGGTCACAGATGATGGCCAAACCACGTTGGTTCTTGCCGAGATGGCCGGTAGGGTCCGGGGTCAGCTGTACCCCCGACTAATGGTCACGACCGGGCAAAAGATTGGTGACATCGATGCCCTAGCCACATATGAAGATTGTTTCACCATCTCAGACAAGGCGCGGGCCATAGCGGGCGGGGTGCTCGAGGCCTTGTTGTGGCTCTCGCGACCTGAGGAGGGGCGATTGAGCGGACGGCGAGGAGGTTGCGTTGATGAATAAACGCCATATCCACAGTGAACTACTAGCTGCCCTAGAGCAGGGGCGAGAGATGGTACAGCTGAGTTTTAGCGGCGGCCATGCTTTGTTTGCGCTTGCGGCAGACGGCCTCACTATGGCTCTAGACGACAGGGGGGCTCTTTGGTCTATAGAGAAAAGAAAATCGCTGACTGAGGCCGCCACCGGGGCGCTGTCGCAAGTTGCTCAGGGTAGAGGTTCGAGTGTAGCCACTTTTGCGGTGCCGGAGTTGAGCGGTGAACCTTTCTTGGTGGTGCATCATACGCCCCCCCCCACTATGCTCATCTGTGGCGGCGGCCATATTGCCCAGCCATTAGCTGTCATGGCTGGGATGCTGGATTTTAAGGTGGTGGTCATTGATGACCGCCCCTATTTTGCCTCTCGGGAGCGATTTCCCAACGCTAGGGAGGTCATTTGCGCCCCGTTTGTCGAAGCGCTGCAATCGTTGACCATTGCTGCCCACACCTATGCGGTCATTGTCACCCGAGGGCATCGCCATGATGCCGTTTGTCTGCGCGTGCTCCTCAGCACATCCGCAGCCTATATCGGCATGATCGGCAGTCGCCGTCGCGTGAACGAGATGAAAGAAATGCTCGCCGCCGAAGGTGTGCCAAGGGAGCAATTAGCAGCTTTGCATGCGCCCATCGGTCTCGCTATTGGGGCCGAAACACCTGCCGAAATCGCCACCAGCATCATGGCCGAGGTGGTCAAGGTCAAGAACCTGACTTCTAGGCAAGGAGGGAGTGGCCTCCGCGGAGTTGCCGGCGATTTAGAGGTGCTCCGCGCTATAGTAAATGCCGGGGTGGGCACGCCCCTCGCCCTGACCACCATTGTCAACACCTGGGGCTCTGCCCCGCGCCAAGCAGGAGCGCAAATGTTGGTATATGCCGATGGACGAACGGTGGGCACTATAGGGGGAGGTTGTGCCGAAAGCGAAGTGCGGAACCTAGCGCTTCAGGCCATGCAGAGCGAGAAGACTCTGTTCCACACGGTGGACATGACCGGCTCCGCCCACGAAGATGAGGGCATGGCCTGCGGGGGTAAGATGTTGGTGCACATCGCCCCGGTGTGAGCATGAACGCGCGTATTTATAAGGAATTGGCAATTTCGCCCGGTGACATAGTGGCCTTCATGGGTGCGGGGGGCAAGACCACCTTGATGCTTTGTTTGGGGCGTGAACTAAGCCGCAGCTGTAGGGTGCTCATCACTACCACCACCAAGATCTACAGGCCCGAGCCGGGCCAGGCAAAACCGGTGATTTTGGCAGAGACCCTGGACGAAGCAATTTCGCAGCTTAGCACCCGGTGGGAGACAGAGCCCTGCGTGGTGCTCGGCCATAGTGAGAATGACGAGGGCAAGCTGCTCGGCGTACCCGCCGGTTGGTTTCCGTCCCTCAGGGCGGCCTTTCCTGATTGTGTAATCTTGGTGGAAGCCGATGGCGCCATGGGCCGGTGGCTCAAGGGGCATCTCGCCCACGAGCCGGTAATCCCTGCGGCGACCACCTTGGTAGTGTCCCTCATGGGCCTGGCGGTTATCGGCAAGCCACTGGACAGCCGTTATGTGCATCGCCCCGAGGTGGTGGCTAGCCACACCGGACTGGACTTAGGAGGGGTTATCACTCCCGCTCACGCGGCCCTGGCCCTGTCCGTGCAGTTGCGGTTGGCAGCCAAACAGGCGCCCTGGGCTCGTCAAGTCCTTTGGCTAAATGTGTCCGGCGAGGAGGATGAGGTTTCTCGCCTCTTTACCGGACGCCTGGTGGCGCGACATTTTAGCCGTCTGATGCCCGGTCGGCAGGTTTTTATCGGCGAGGCGCGAGCTAAAGTCGCCATCTGGGAGTCTTGGCCGCCGGCCGCAGCGGTGGCTGGGGTGGTCCTTGCGGCGGGGTTGTCCACCCGCCTTGGCGGCGAAAAGATGTTTTTGCCGTGGCGGGGGAGGGCCTTGCTGAGACATGCGGTAGAGAATCTATTGATGACCAGCGTGGCTGCGGTGGCAGTGGTGCTCGGGCATAGAGCTAAAGAGGCCAAGCAACTCCTTCTAGATTTGCCAATAGAAACAGTAGAAAACCCTGCCTATGGTTCTGGTCTTGGGACTTCCGCTCAAGCGGCAGCAAAGTTTCTCATAGGACGGCAAAGGTCGTGCCATGGGGTGTTGTTCGCCCTAGGGGACCAGCCACGTTTGGCGCCGGCCACTATAGATATTTTGGTGCAGACCTTTTGCACTTACCCATCCCAAATCATTTATCCAACATATGAGGGGAAGCGCGGCAACCCGGTCATTTTTCCGGCCGAACTCTTGGGAGAATTTTTGTCGCTAGGGGCAGATCAAGGTGGGCGTGAAATCATGGAGCGCTACCGTGAAAGGCTCTGCGGGGTGGAAGTCGCCGACGATGCCGTCCTAAACGATATCGATACCCCGGCAGATTACGAGCAACTTCTGAAGATAGATTAACTAGGCTGGGGGGAACAAAGTGAAGAAGATAAGCGTTTACGATGCAATCGGCTCGATTCTTTGCCACGACATTACCAGGATTGTGCCCGGCGAGTTTAAGGGAGCCGCCTTTAAAAAGGGCCATGTCGTGACCGCGAGCGACATCCCTCTGCTCCTAGAGCTGGGCAAGGAACACCTTTATGTGTGGGAGGATCTTCACGGCCAATTGCACGAAAACCAGGCAGCGCTACGCATAGCCACTGCCTGTGCCGGGGCCCATATTTCGCTAAGCGCCCCCTCCGAGGGCAAGATTAACCTCGTCGCCGAACGACGCGCGCTAGTCAAGGTCGCGGAGGAGGTTTTGCTCGGCATTAACTCGGTGCCAGAGATTATCGTGGCTACGCGCCACAACAACCAGGTGGTAGAGGCTGGGGCGGTGGTGGCGGGAACGCGGGTCATCCCCTTGGTCATTCCGGAGGCTCGCGTGGTCGAGGTGGAGAAAATCTGTGCCGAGCGAGGGCCGGTGGTCTGGGCTAAGCCCCTCCTGCCAAAGACCATGGCTTTGGTCACCACCGGCAACGAAATCTACTACGGGCGCATTGCCGATAAGTTCGGTCCGGTCATAGCCGCCAAGGCTGCGGCCTTCGACTGTTTTTTGTTGCCCCAGGTGCTGGCACCGGACGATGCCGAGGTTATTTCCCAAGAAATAATTTTGCTGGCGCAGAGCGGGGCCGAAATCATCGCCGTGAGTGGGGGGATGTCGGTTGACCCCGACGATGTTACCCCGCGTGGCATAGCTCTCGCCGGCGGCATCTTGGTATCTTACGGGGTTCCGGTTTTGCCCGGCTCCATGTTTATGCTGGCCTACCTAGGCGAAATACCCATCATCGGCTTGCCGGGCTGCGTGATGTACTGCCAAACCACTATTCTTGACCTCATCTTGCCACGGCTCCTGGCGGGCGAGCGACTCACCCAGCGCGACCTAGCCGCGCTCGGCCACGGAGGGCTCTGTTTAGGCTGTGCGGTGTGTCACTACCCCGTATGCCCCTTTGGCAAGTAGGGGATTACTCTTGGTCAAAGGCCACGATGCGACAGATGGAGGATTCGCCGCCGACAAAGCGCCAGGGGAAGCAGCCGATAATCAGCCGTTTGTTCAATATGGACCGCAACTCTCCGCCCACATTTTCGGCATGGATGATGTCTAGGGGGAAGAGGTCGATGTGCATGAGCTGGTAGTCGCTCTGGGGGAAGGTCTCGTCTAGCGTCCGGCCATATTTTTTTTGCAGGTAGGCATCGGCTTCCTTGGCCTCACGGGGAGCCCAGTCGCGAATTTTGGTGTTCATGGGGTGGTCGGCACTGCCGCAGTCCACGCCAATCCACTTTATTTTCATTTTTTTGCACCAGTCCGAGAACTCGCGTGTAGGGCCGGGATGCTTGACCATGTAGCGCACTTCATCGGCCCCGGGCTGATCCCACGAATACTTGATGTAGCCGGTGTGGATGAGCAAGATGTCGCCCTCTTTAACTTCGACGCGGTCGGTAATGTCCTTAGAGGTGTAGATGCCATAGTCCTCGGCGATGTCGCTCAAGTCTACCACCACGCCGGGGCCGATGAGGTCGGGCAGGGGGATGGAGGCAATGTCGCGCCCGTTCGTGCAAAAGTGTAACGACCCGTCTAAGTGGGTACCGACATGGTTGCTGGTCGTGATGAGTTGGCCATTAGCGCCGTTAGGGCACAGCCTCTTAAAGAATTTGATTTGTAGCGGCTCGTAGGTGGGCCAGGCCGGGGTCAGGTGGCTCAAGGGTTGGGTGAGGTCATACATTTTAACTTGGTTCCAATTGTTTAGCATGTTTTAGCTCCCTTCAACTTGCGGCTTTAGGATTATTGTGGCATTCCCAGTCGAAACACGCAAGAGGAAGTGCCGTGAGAAATCTCCCCCGGCAATCTAGAGGGAGAAGGCTTCTGCCTGCCGCCGTCGAAATAATTAATAATTAAAAGGGTTTGCATGGGAGGCATTATGATATGCGCAAAGTGATCGTGGCTGGGGTACAAATCGCCCCGGTGCCCAATGACGTCGAGGCCAACCTAGTTAAGGTCGTGCAGTGGATGGAGAGAGCGGTGGCCAAGACGCAAGCCGAACTCATAGTATTCCCCGAGTCGGTGACCACTGGTTTTATGCCGGCCATGCGGGTAGATGAACTGTGGCACTTAGTAGATATAATCCCCGGCCGCCTGACCGCGCCTATTTGTGCCGCCGCCAAGCGACTGGGTGTCTATGTGGTCTTCCCGACCTATGAAAGGGGCGAAAGTCCCGGCGTGGTCTACAATTCTGCCGCGCTTATTGGCCCATGTGGCACTGTTTTTGGGGTTTACCGCAAGACGCACCCCTTCCCCGGGGAAAATGTGGCGCTGGGCGGGTGGACTACCGCCGGTACCGAGGCCAAAGTCTACGCAACATCTTTTGGTAAAGTGGGCATGATCATCTGCTACGATGGAGATTTTCCCGAGTTGTCGCGGGTACTGGCCATGCAAGGTGCCGAAATAATTGTGCGGCCCTCGGCTTTCTTGCGCAGTTTTGACATCTGGAATTTAACGACCTCTGCTCGCGCCTATGACAACCATGTCTATGTCATCGCGGTGAACGCAGTGGGCACAGATGCGGGTAAGGTGAACTATTTCGGCAATAGCATGATCGTCAGCCCCATCGCCGAGCGCTTGGCCCAGGCGAGGACTCAGGAAGAGTTGCTATTTGCCGAACTAGACCCGGACCCCTTGCGTTATGCGAGCTATGGCATTGATTCCCCCATGCTTTTTAACCACATGGAAGACCGTAACATTGCGAGCTATGCAGGCATTTTAAGGGCCGCTCCCAGCCCATTTGCTTCGGTACGAAGGGGGTAGGTGTTGTGTTCAATCAGTTCGACTATGTTGCCTTACCTTCTTGGACTCTGGCCTGTTCTTTTATGGCCTCGCACCCCACCGCCATGATCTATGCCGGCGGCACCGACATCTTGGTGCGCTGCCGCGAAGGCCGACTTCTGCCTAGCCACCTAGTCGACATCAAGGGGCTTCCGGGGGCGACGGCCATGGCTCAAGCGGAGGATGGCAGTATTGTCATTGGGGCGGCGACTCCCCTTAATGCTATCGAACGCTTCCTCAAAGGCAAAGCCGGATACGAGGCCTTGGTACAGGCCGCCCATGTGGTGGGCAGCTGGCAAATTAGAAATAGAGCCAGCCTGGGGGGGAATATCTGCAATGCCTCGCCGGCGGCTGATACCGCACCTGCCTTGCTGGTGCTAGAGGCCACGCTCCTCCTGGTCGGACCTAGTGGCGAGCGCATCTTGCCCATAGGGGAATTTTTCTTGGCGCCCGGCAAGACAGCCCTTCTTCCGGGTGAAATTCTGCGGAGCATAGTGTTGCCCGCCCAGACGCAAGCAACTGTGAGCATTTACTTAAAGGCGGCGCGCACAAAGGCGGTGGACCTCGCCCAGGTGGGGGTGGCCTTGCTGATGCTGCCGGACAAAAACGTGCGGGTGGCTCTGGGTGCGGTGGCCCCGGTGCCCTTGCTCGCTTGGTCCGGACGGCACTCAGCGCCGCCGGCTAATTGGACAACAGAAGAAACTGAACGCCTGGTGAGTGTAGTCGAGCAAATGGCAGCCCCGATAACAGATTTACGCGCCACGGCCGACTACCGCCGCCACATGGTTGGGGTGCTACTCAGGCGAGCGGTGGAGCAGGCCACGTTGCTGCATCAGGAACGGGGAGAGGGGAGGTAGGCGGCATGCAGAGGAAGATTGCCTTTACGGTGAACCAGCAACAAGTCGAGATGGTGGTTGACCCCTTCGAGCGTCTGATAGATGTCCTACGCGAGCGCCTTGACCTCACCGGTACCAAGGAGGGTTGTGGGGGTGGCGAGTGCGGGGCGTGTACGGTGCTACTTGATGGCGAGAGCGTTAACTCTTGCTTGGTCTTGGCCGTCGAGATAGATGGAAAGGCCGTCCGCACTGTCGAAGGTCTCTCGCATTACCTGGAATTAGATGAATTGCAGCAGGCCTTTGTCAATGAGGGTGCTATTCAGTGCGGGTTTTGCACCCCGGGCATGCTCATGTCGGCACGGGCTTTGCTAGACAAGAATAGCGAGCCCACGGTGGCTGATATAAGAGAGGCCATCAGTGGCAATTTGTGCCGCTGTACGGGTTACGAGCGAATTGTGGTAGCCGTCAGCAAGGCCGCCCGACCGGCATCGGCACTGACCTAGGGGAGGGGATGTTATGGAAAAGACTGTTGTCGGCAAAAGTTACCCCCGCCTAGATGGTCCGGCCAAGGCCTTAGGGGCGGCCAAGTATGTCGCGGACCTCAAGATGCCCAATATGCTGTATGTCAAAGTCTTGCGCAGCCCCCACCCCCATGCACGCATTGTCAGGATTGACAGCAGTAAGGCGGCAGCATTGCCCGGGGTGCGGGCGGTGCTCTCGGGGCAGGATTGTCAGGCCATGCTCGGCCTATACCTCATTGATCGCCCGATTTTCGCCATCGACAAGGTGCGCTTTGTGGGCGAGCCGGTAGCCGCTGTGGCGGCCACCAGTCTTCGCCTCGCCGCCCAAGCTTTGGCGTTGATTGCCGTAGAGTACGAACTATTGCCCCCGGTGCTCGATTTGGCCACGGCCCTAGCCAAAGATGCCCCCCTCGTGCATGAGAAGTTGCACGAGTACGCGCACATTCACAATGTCTTCTTCCCGGTTCCCCATACTAACATTTCTAATCACTCCAAGATTAGAAAAGGCGATGTGAACTTGGGCTTTAGCCAGAGCGATTATGTCTACGAAGCCACCTACAGAGTGCCACAGATGCAGCATGTGCCCATCGAAGCGCATGGAGCGGTGGCCCAGATGGATATGACGGGTAAGGTCACCATCTGGTCGGGGTGTCAATCTCCTAACGCGGTGCGCAAATTGGCGGCCGTGGCCTTTAATCTGCCCGAAGGTCGCATTCGCGTCATCACCCCGCAAGTAGGCGGCGGCTTTGGGGGCAAGGCCGGCATCGGCATCGAGGGCATGGTCATGGCTTTGGCCATGCGGGTAGCGCCATACCCCGTCAGGCTGATTCTCGAGCGCGAAGAGGTTTTTTGCGGTACGGCCGTGCGGCAGGGTCTACAGGCGACCATCAAGACCGGCTACACCAAGGAGGGGCGGCTACTAGCGCAAGAGGCGGACCTAATCTGGGATGGCGGGGCCTACACCGAGTACGGGGTAAATATTGTACGCGCTGCCGCCTACTCCTCAGCCGGTCCTTATGACATCGCCCACCTGAAGACCGATTCGTACTGTGTCTACACGAATACTCCGGTGGGAGGGCCCTTTCGTGGCTTTGGTATGGGGGAGTTGCACTGGGCCTTGGAACAGCAAATTGATGCCATCGCCGCCAAGCTAGGCATGGACCCGGTGGCCATACGCCTGCAGAACGCCGTCTGCGATGGCAGTACCAACGCCACCGGAGAGGTACTGGTCGGGGTTGGGCTAAGCAAGTGCATTGAGGGCGCGGCTCGGCTAATCGGCATGGACGCTACCCCCAGTGAGAGAAAGCCTAACCACGGCAAAGGCTTGGCCTGTATGGTTAAAGGCCCATCTACCCCGGGCACGGCCGCATCTTCCGCATTTATCAAAATCAATGAAGACGGCAGCATTAATGTGACCATCAGCTCTGCCGAAATCGGTCAGGGTATGCAGACGGTGATGGCGCAGATTGCCGCCGAGGAACTCGGTCTGTCCATGGAAATGGTGCATATTAACACGCCGGACACCGACTATAGCCCTTATGAGTGGCAGACCGTGGCTAGCCGCATCACCTATTCCACCGGTAACGCCGTGCAGCGGGCCGCCCGCGAAGCCAGGGGCAAGCTGCTCGCCATGGCGTCCGAAAAACTAGAGAGCCCGCCGGAGAGCCTAACTATTGTTCGGGGCGTTATTACCAGGCGCGATGGCATTGGCCCTGCTACCAGCATCAAGGAACTGGCGCTAGGCTTGTCGCTCCCCACGGGAGCAGGCCGCGGCGGCCCGGTTATGGGCACGGGCTATTTTATCCCCGATGGCATCCATGGCATGGACCCAGAAACGGGCCAGACACCCAAGGTTACCTCGCACTGGACCTTTGGGGCGCAAGCGGCGGAAGTGGCCGTTGATATAGAGACCGGTAAGGTAAATGTGCTGCGCGTGTCGGCCGTCTATGACACCGGCTTTGTCTTAAACCCCCTCCTCGCCTTAGGGCAGGTCGAAGGTGGCATCATGCAGGGCTTGAGCGTGGCTCTCTATGAAGAATTGCAGCTTAGCCAGGGGCAGGTCAAAAACCAGAGCTTTGTGGACTACAAGATCGCCACGGCGGCAGAGTTGCCGGAAATGCTCGTCGGTTTTGTCGAGACCCCGCTCGATGATGGTCCTTACGGGGCCAGGGGTTTTGGCGAGCACACCATGGTGCCTACGGCTCCGGCCATTGCCAATGCCATATTTAATGCTGTGGGAGTGCGCATCGTCGATCTGCCGATTACACCGGAGAAAGTCCTTGCCGCTTTAAGGGCGAAACCCAAGTAGCAAGAAGGGGGGAAGGGTAGCCGGGAAAAGTCGTCGTATCGTTCGTTCTGCCATAGGAAGAGAAAGGGTGAACTTGAAGATGAAAGTGATTGACAATGTACCGGCCATTCGGGCGGGAGACTCCGTCCCTCTGGCCAAGCAGATGGTCTTTGGTTTGCAGCACCTCTTCACCATGTTTGGCGCCACCGTCTTGGTGCCAATACTCACCGGCCTGGATATTTCCGTGGCCCTCTTTACGGCTGGCGTAGGGACGCTTTTCTTCCACTGGGCGACTAAGCGCCGGGTCCCGGTCTTTCTCGGGTCGTCATTTGCTTTTATTGGAGCACTGCAGCTGGTCATCAAGGAACATGGCCTTGGCGCGGCGCAAGGGGGCATCATCGCCGCAGGGTTGGTCTACCTCTTAGTGGCGGCGCTCGTCTACTTCGCCGGCGCAGGTATTTTACATCGCCTCTTCCCACCCATTGTCATCGGTCCGGTCATTTCGATTATCGGCCTTAGCCTAGCTCCCGTGGCCATCAAGATGGCTAGCGGGAATTGGGGGTTGGCAATCTTCACCTTACTAGTGGTAGTCGCTGTTTCGATCTACGTTAAAGGCTTTTTTAAGATGCTTCCCGTACTTATCGCGCTAGGCTTTGGCTATATAGCGGCGTTAATCTTCGGCATAGTGGATTTTACCGCCATAGCGGACGCCGCCTGGGTGGCAGTGCCGGCGTTCACTTGGCCTGAGTACAACTTGAGCGCCATCACTATCATGGCCCCCATCGCCATTGCCACGGCGGTAGAACATTTCGGCGACATCATGGCGGTGGGCACCACAGTCGAGGAGGATTTTGTCAAAGAGCCGGGACTGCACCGCACCTTTATTGGCGATGGCATTGCCACGGTCATTGCGGGCATCTTCGGCGGTCCGGCCAATACTACCTACTCCGAAAACACCGGCGTCCTCGCCCTGACGCGGGTCTGGCACCCGGTCATCATGCGGTGGGCAGCAGTGTTCGCCATCACAATTGCCTTTATTCAAAAAATCGGCGCGTTTATCTCTACCATTCCGACTGCGGTCATCGGGGGCATCGCCATCATCCTCTTCGGCATGATTGCGGCCGTGGGAGTGCGCACCGTGGTGGAAAACCAAGTCGACATGACCAAGTCGCGCAACCTCATAGTCAGTAGCGTCATCTTTGTCCTCGGGATTGGTGGCGCAGCGTTTAACTTAGGCGGAGGTATTAGGTTCGAGGGTATAGGTCTCGCCGCCATCGTGGGCATCATCTTGAACCAGGTGCTGCCACAGGAGTAGGAGTTACTGATTTCTGCGGCAGAGGACTATAGTAACAGCCGGTAGGGGGCAGGTATCTGTCCCCTACCGGCTGTTACTTTCTGTTCGGCAGCAGCGGCACTATCCTGTTATAATGCTCTTAGAAACGAGGTGAGGGCGATGGAGTTGATTTGGCAAGGGTTGGTACAGGCGGTGCAGATGGTGTTTGCGGGTGATCGCGAGTTGTACCAAGTGGCCTGGCTCACGGTGCGTGTGACGGGAACGGCGACGTTCCTAAGCATTATATTCGGAGTGCCGCTCGGTGCATTGCTGGGGCTGGCCAGCTTTCCGGGTCGTCGGGGGGTACAAAGTTTGTTAAACTCTACCTTGGGCCTGCCCCCGGTGGTGGTCGGTCTGTGGGTCAGCTTGCTCCTGTGGCGCAGTGGGCCGCTTGGTTTCCTCCGGCTCATGTACACTCCATCGGCTCTTATTGTGGCGCAGGTCTTAATTGCCATGCCGAGGGTGGCTGCGCTCACCATGGCCGGGGTGATGCAGGTGGACCAGGGTTTGTCCGTTCAACTTGGGGGGCTGGGCGCTAATCGCTGGCAGACCGTCTGGCTGGTTATTCGCGAGTCGCAGCTGAGCATCATGGCGGCCTGTTTGGCGGGGTTTGGGGCGGTGGTGGCCGAGGTAGGGGCGGCTATGGCCGTTGGAGGGAACATTCGCGGTCAGACCCGCATATTGAGCACGGCTATTGTGCTGGAGGTAAACCGCGGCAACTTTGCCTTGGCGCTGGCTTTTAGTTTTGTACTCATGACCTTTACCTATATTGTGGCCATGGTGCTGACTATGATGCAACAAAGGAGACACCCATATGCTTAGTGTGCATGACCTAGTGATGGAGCGTAATGGGCGCACCATCCTGAACATCAAGCATGTCGAGCTACATGAAGGACAGTTTGTGGCGATAATCGGGCGCAATGGCGCCGGCAAGACCTCGCTAATTAAAGCATTGGGGCTGCTAAGTGATTTTAAGTGCTCAGCTTATACCCTCTGTGGCATAAGAAGTAATGTCCACGGGGAGCGTTTGGCAATTATGCGTCAATTTGCCCATGTCTTTCAGCGCCCGGCATTTTTACGGGGCGATGCGGTCTATAATGTGGCCCTCCCGCTGTTGTTGCGCGGGGTTAGCCGTAGCCGGGCCGAGCAGGTGGCGCTAAAGTGGCTGACCTTGGTACAGGCAGAACACCTCGCCAAACGCGCTCCCCACACCCTCAGCGGTGGTGAAGGAGCCCGCCTCAGTCTGGCGCGGGCACTGGTGACCGAGCCAAAGATACTTTTTTTTGATGAACCTTTCTCGGGTCTTGATGTGGAATCGCTGGCCTATATCTTGCGGCACCTAAAGAGTTGGCTGGCGGAGAGCAACACCACCGGGGTCCTCGTGACCCACTCCTACAATGAGGTGGCGCACCTCGCCGAGCGCCTCGTGGTTATGGGGGAGGGGACGATTAGTGCGGATGGAACGCCAAGGCAGGTGCTCACCAACCCAACAACGAGCTTTTTGCGCGACTTCGTTAGTATAGGGGCGCATTGCCCGGGTTTTGACTAAGTCCTATTCTAAGTGTGTGGCGAGGAAACTATAGATATCGGCAGCTTCGGCGATGAGTTTAAAGGTCGGCTTACCAGCACCATGGCCGGCCTTCATTGTTGTCTTGGCGATAGAGTACCGCCTGGTTCTGCAAGCCGTCATTCTTTTGCAAGTAATACTTGCCCGCTACTTTCTCGGGGAAGCCATACTTGGGGTACTCCCACAATTTTCTGAGTCTTTCTTTGAGACTTTCGGTCGCCGGAAGGGACAACAGGTAGCTTTCGCAGCGGACAGCTGGTGCGTTGATAAACAAGGCAGTTGCCGATTCGTTGCTGGGGTAAGTCGTTCGCTGTTGGTTGGTAGTTTTACTCCCAGCTATTTTGTTTCGTTTATAGAAGTAGTATAATGAATTGAATTATGTGGGTTAGCAGCGGGTGGGGGAATGTGTATGGAACAGTGGCGTAAGAATCTCTACATGTTGTGGGCGGGCACCTTTGTGGCGGGCATGAGTTTCTCTATTGTCACCCCTTTTATGCCCACGATTCTTAGGGAAGTGGGGGTGGGGCAGAACCTCAAGTTGTGGACAGGCATTGCCATTTCGGCGAGTTTCCTCATGAGTACCTTTATGGCCCCGGTGTGGGGGGCCTTAGCCGATAAACATGGGCGCAAAGTGATGATTATCCGGGCGGGCCTAGGTATGGCGGTTATCTACGCCTTTATGGCTTACGCTACCTCGCTCTGGCAAATTGTGGTGCTACGCCTGCTCAATGGTTTAGTCAGCGGCTTCATCCCGGCCTCCACCGCCCTAGTCGCTTGCAACACCCCTGATGACAAACTCGGCCCCTCCTTAGGGTTCTTGCAGACGGGGGGAGCGCTCGGAGCGATTATGGGCCCCTTGATAGGCGGACTCACCAGCGAGTTAATGGGCATCAAGTACACCTTGTTATGGTCCGCACTGATGTTGCTCGTAGCCACGGGGCTTGTAATCTGGGGAGTGCGGGAGAGTGTTATTGGTGGGGCTAAGGCCCAGACTGATTTAAAGCGCGATCTCAAGACGGCCTTCTCGCACCGCTTCTTGTTAAGCATGTTTATTGTGGTCCTGCTATTTCAAGCGTCGGCCTCATTTATTCAGCCGATACTGCCCCTTTTTGTGCAGGAGGTTCAGGGAGAGGGCGATGGTGCCCTAGCCACGGGTCTTATCTTCTCCTTGGTGGGTATTGCCACGGTCATCGCCGCTCCCCGCTGGGGGAGACTCGGCGAAAAGAACGGTTTCCGTGTCGTCTTGTTGGCCGGCTTGGTTGGCGGCGGCATAATGGCTTTTCTCCACATGCTAGCGAATAATCTATGGTCTTTAGGCATCATGCGTTTTGTTTACGGTTTGTTCTTGGCGGCCCTCATGCCTAGTTGCCACTCCCTCATCGCTAAAGCGGTGACGCCGGATTTTCGCGGGCGCGCCTTCGGTTTTAGTTCTAGTTTCGCGCAGTTCGGTTTCTTTCTCGGCCCGATGGCCGGAGGTCTGATTGGTGAGACTTTTTCCATCCAGGGCGTCTTTGCTTTTACAGGAACTTTGCTCTTCGTTACCGCGTTATGGGTGCGGAGTCTCTCCTTCGACGCTATTGGGCAAGCCCAGGCGGCGAAGCCGGAGGAGTTCTCCTTAGATGCAGCGAAGCCTATTCATTAGGTGGTGAGGTCAATGGGCAAGGTGGTTGAACTGAATTTGGAGCTTGGGTGGCCCACGGTCGAAGAGGCCATTCGGACTATGACAAATGCCTTGTCCACCTACAAGAAAGTAGGCTACAAGGCCGTCATAATAATCCACGGTTATGGCTCAAGCGGCGCGGGAGGCGGCATCAAGCCGGCAGTCAGGCGGCAACTTCTGGATAGAGCCTTGTGCGGCTTGGTGCGCGATTTTGTCGGCGGAGAAGAGTGGTCAACAAAAAAAAGAGAGTATATCGGCATCTGCCGTGAACTAGAAAAATTCGAGCGGAGTATCGCCGATAACGCAGGCGTTACCATCGTACTGCTTAAAAAGTAAAGGGGATGTACATGAAGACAGTCTATGCTCCCGGTTGCGCCCTCATGCTTTACAATCCCGCCCTGGCCGCGAAGGTGCAAAAATATTTATCGCGTGCCGGTCTAGGTGAACCCATGCACAAACTGTGTTGTCGCTACGAGCCTGGCTTTGCCGAAAGCGTGCGGCTAGTTAATACCTGTGCCGGTTGCGACCGTCGCTTTAGGGAGCTCTACGCTGGGGTTAGCACGATTTCTTTATGGGAAATTATCGCTGCGGACGAGCACTTCCCTTGGCCCCAACACGATGGATTGACGGTGTCAATTCAGGATGCCTGCCCAACTCGGTCCGAGGAGAGGGTGCATGTCGCCGTGCGTAAGCTCCTCATGCGGATGAACATTGCGGTGCAAGAGGCCGCCGCCAGCGGAACAGAGGCGAAGTGTTGCGGAGATTGTTATGTCAAAACTCTCGGTGCGGCGGAGGCTAAACATCGCATGCGCGAGCGGGCGGAGGAAATGTCCACGGAGCATGTGGTGGTATACTGTGTCAGTTGCATTAAATCCATGCATATAGGTGGCAGGACGCCACTCTACCTGCTGGCGCTACTCTTTGGGGAAAAGACCGAGGTGGGAGTGAGCGAACCAGAGGAATGGCACAGGGAGCTTGATCGGTACATCAGTCAGCAGGGCAGTCCTGCGCAGCCATGATTTTCCTCCTGGTGTCCGTGTTTGTGGTGGTGGTTGGTAGCCTGTGGTGGCATGCAATGCAGTTAAAGGTCGAGAGATTTGTTGTGCCTATGGCGAATTTGCCACCCGAATTCGCAGGTTTTACCATTGCCCATCTTTCGGACTTACATGGCCAAAAAATAGCGATAGATGGTCTGGTAGCACGGTCTATCCGGGCGGCCAAGGTAAATGCTATTGCCATCACGGGGGACTTCGTCACCCATCGGGTCGATGAATTAACTGCCTTCCTGCCATTTTTGCAGAGCATGACTACCCTCGCCCCGGTAATAGCGGTGAGCGGCAACCACGACCACGACGTCGGTTGGGAGCAGGTGGCATCTAGACTGCGTAGTGCGGGCGTCACCGTCCTCAGTGACGAGCATTTCGCCTTGCGGCGAGGTGTGGCTCAGTTGTTCATCGTGGGTGTGCGTGACCCCTTTAGCGGACGTGGCGACTTAGCCCGGGCGATGCCAAAAGATACTGGGGCGACAATTGTATTGTTGGCCCATTCTCCCGCGTATTTTGAGTCCTATGCCGGGAGTGGGCGCTTTGCGCATGAGCAATCGCTGCTTGCGAGGGTAGGGCTCACTTTGTGCGGCCACACTCATGGCGGACAAATAAAAATGCCGTTAGTGGGTGCGGTCACTAACGGTTCTAAGCGCCTCTTCCCGCGTGACTATGTGGAAGGTCTATCGCGCCGAGGGAAGAATTATTTATACATTTCCAGGGGCTTGGGTTGGGTCATTGTACCGGTGCGATTTTTGTCTCGCCCCGAGGTAGCCATCCTTACCTTGCAAACTACCTCTGCCTAACAATTTGCACCCAGGTCTGACCATAGATTAGCTCAATTTCTCTCCCGTCATCGAAAAAGAACCTCGTTCGTGCCGCGGCACTGGCCTTGCGCCAGGTGCCGCGAAAATGT
Source organism: Bacillota bacterium (assembly GCA_018725275.1). Taxonomy (GTDB): domain Bacteria; phylum Bacillota; class UBA994; order UBA994; family UBA994; genus BS524. The sequence continues at coordinate 18,557 of QLUC01000009.1, forward strand.
TGCCCGAGTGCGTAAAAATCAAGGGGCCCCTCTCCGATGAGGTTAGGGGTCGGGCGATTAAAAAGGTCGGTACCATGAGGGACATGCTGGATGATGATATTGCGGGCCATAATAATTGTGCCTGAGGCGTCGCGGTGGATCACATCGTTGATATAGCGCCGATAAGCCCCCTTCTCGGGAACGAAGGTGTAAGCAATGCGATGGTTAGCGGCATATTCAATCAAGACTTGGCCGGCGGGTTCGCCCTTGGCGGATAGGTAGGCTGGTCTCAGGGTGACTTCGGTAGATTGCTCCGCTTGGCCCAGGGTCGCCAGATTGACAAAGAGATTATGGGGGGCACGACGAGTGGCATCGCGGGTGAAACTTGCGCTATTGCTGCGTAGCGCATTAGTGCCCTCTACATTCCAGTCGCGAAGCAGGTCGAGCACATCGACGCCACCGCTCGAGTAGATGTAGTGAGTGCCGTTTTCGAGGGCGAGCATGGCGCTGTGCGAGCGCGCCGAACGTATGGGGCCGACCTTGTGAGGCAGGCTGGAAAACAAGGCCAAGTAGCGTGTGATGCGCCCTTCTACCTCGTATTCGTACACCATGCTCGCTGCTGCCAACCCGTGTTGCGGTCTGGCCTGAGCGATGTTGTCCAGCACCACCGCATAGACGGGGCGGCGTTCGGCCTGCGGAGTAATGAGCGCTAGATCTGCCGCTAGGCTGGTCTTGGCAGCCCTTAGGACTCTCTCTTGTTCCTGTCGTTGGCTCCTTAAATTGCGTTGTTCAGCTTCGCGCCGCTCATGCAAACTGGTCAGCCTAGTCCGCTCAGCAGCGAGAGTGCTCAGGTTTAGGCGCGTGGCCGCCTGCTCCTGGCGGACAACAGCAATCAGTTCGGCGTCGCGAGTCAAAATGCGCCGCAGATAGGCTAGGTTAATAATGAGGTCGCCAAACGATTCGGCGTTAAGCAAGCCTTCGAGGTAGGAGGACATGCCTCTCATGTAAACGCTCCGCACCCTGGCTCCCAAAGACCGCGAAAGAATGTGTAGGCGGGCCTCGGATTGCCCTAGGTCGCGGGTGGCTGCCTGTAGCTTGGTCTCTGTGGCCTGCAAATCTTTCTCTATCGTGTCTAGACGCGCTAAGCGATCGGCAATGGAGTTCTGGAGCGCACTTAGCACCTTTTCTAATTCTCTTACTTCCCGTTCCCTCTGCTCGACCCTCGTTCGCGGGTCCACAGGATTACCTTGCGCCCGGTTAGGGCCAACTAGCGGCAAAATGGTGATAGCGATTAAGGCTATGGCCACGATAAGGCGGCGCATTAGGCTGTCCTCCTCACTTCGCGCAGGTACTTGCGCACCGATAGGAGGCTGCCGATGATACCGAGGAAAAAACCTAGTAGTAGCAATAAGGAAAACATCGGCCAGAGGGCGGCGACCTCGGTCACCGGCCGAAATAAGAAGGGCAGGACTCCATTTTGGAGATTAGATGTCAGGCGGAAGTACACTGCGCCAAGGGACAGTGTTGCTAGGAGAGACCCAAGGAGGCCCATAGTTGCGCCTTCGAGAATAAAGGGCAGGCGAATATACCAATTGCTCGCGCCTAGGTACTTCATAACACCGATTTCCTCTTGGCGCGCCATGACCGACAAACGGATGATGGTCACAATGAGAAGCGTGGCGCCGAGGCCTAAAAATAGGCTTAGGGCCAAAAACATGGAGTTTAACCAGCGCGTCATGTTGAGCAGTTGGGCCACTAAGTCTTCGCCATAATCCACGGCCTCGACCCCGCGCACTTTGCGGAGGGCGGCGGCCATGGTGGGAACTAAGGTAGCATCTAGCGTGCGTACCCGAAACATATCCGGCAGGGGGTTATTCTCTCCAGCGAGCACTGAGAATAGATCCTTCTCGCCGAGAGTCTGACCAAAGTTCACTAAGCCCTGTTCACGGGACACAAAAGTATACTCTGCCACCCCGGATAGTCCCCTGATGGCTGATAAGACAGAGTTTGTATCCGCCCTGTCCTCCAAAAACACGGCAATTTCGACGTTGCCCGCGATGTTTTGCATTACTTGCCCTACATTGACCGAGAGCAGGAGAAAGACACCGAAAATGGCTATCGAGACCGCAATCATGCTGGCGGTCACCATGGCCAACCAAAAATTTCGCTGCAAAGAGACAGCCCCTTGGCGCAAACAGTATCGAAATGAGTTAAGATTCATGCCCGTAAACCCCCCGTTTTTCGTCGCGAACAAGGCGCCCTTTTTCTAGGGCAATCACGCGCTTGCGCAGGCGATCCACCACATCGGACGCATGCGTGGCGATGATCACCGTGGTCCCGGTGCGGTTAATCTGGGTAAAAAGCTCCATCAACTGCCAGGCATTCTCGGGATCGACGTTGCCGGTGGGTTCATCAGCGAGAATAATCGTCGGTTTACGAACTATCGCCCGGGCAATCCCCACCCTTTGTTGCTCCCCGCCGGATAACTCCCCGGGGAAGGCCTTAGCCCTATCGAGCAGCCCGACTTCCGCCAGTGCTACGGGCACCGCCAAGCGTATTTCTTGCGATGAGCGACCAACGACCTCGAGCGCAAAGGCCACGTTTTCAAAGACAGTTTTCTGCTTAAGCAGGCGGAAATCTTGAAAGACCATGCCGATGCGACGACGGTATTTTAGTAATTCGCCCGGCTTCATCTTGGCAGAATCGCGTCCCAGAAAAAAAATACTTCCTGAACTAGGCAAGTATTCGCGAAAGAGCAGTCGGAGCATGGTGCTCTTGCCCGCCCCACTAGAGCCGACTAAGAATACAAACTCGCCCCGTTGGATCTGCAAAGAGACATTGCTCAGGGCCGGTATCTTGCTGCCTGGATATTGCTTCGTGATTTCGACAAATTCAATCACAGTGCTGTCCTCCCTAGATGTCGGTTACAACAGAATTCGACTTTTTATGAAGAAACCCTGCTACCGGGGCCTTAACTGAGTTGTTCGTGGATTTGGGCGGCGGAAGAAGTAGCGAGCTGTTACGGAGGAGAGGACAACGAGAGCACCGAGTAAAGCCCAAACACCTGGGGTCTCGCCAATCCACAAGAAGACCCAGAAGGGGTTGAGCAAAGGCTCCAGTACCGGCACTAAGATGGCGTCAAGGGCGCTGACGTGCTTGATGGCCAGCGAGTATAAAATGTAGGGAATGCCAAGTTGGACGACGCCTAGTATCAGGAGGGGGGGCCAATCGGCGCTCTGCGGGAGGTTGACAACGAGAAAGGGTAGGCCGATAATGGCAGTAAAGACGTTCCCAAGAAAGACCGACTCTAGCGGGGAACCGTCCTTTTGCATCCGCATAAGTACCGTGAAACAGGCAAAACTTATGCCACTCAGAATGGCCAATATATTGCCGAGCAAGCCAGAGGGGCCAATTTGTTCCATAAAAAACAAAGCGATGCCGCCGATAGTGGTACTGACTATGAGCCAGTCATAGCGAGTTGTGCGCTCTTTTAGGAAGTAATGGGCGAGAAAAGCCACATAGATGGGGGCTGTGTATTGCAGCATGATGGCATTAGTTGCGGTGGTGAGGCGGTTAGCAGCGACAAACAAGATGACCACCAGAGAATAAGAAATTGCCGTAGCCACCTGAACCCTAGACCAGGTTAGGTTGGGACGGCGGATAAATAACAAGATGATTAAGGCAGCGATGGCGCTGCGTGTGCCGGCAATAGCGAGGGGGTTTAAGTCTATTGATTTGATGAGCCAGCCCCCTAGGCTCCACATGATGGCGGTAGCAATAAGCATGCCGGTCGCCTGAGTATGCGTGATGCTTCTTGACGTGCCGAATGCATTCATTAACCCAGCTCCGTTCTTGCTACATTATCTCGTTAAGTGTATCACATGAACAATCGCCTTTAGGTCATTTTATTTTGTGGGTTTCTCTTATCCAAGAAAGTAGCTATATGACGGCAGTTAGCGGGGGTTTGTCCATAAAACAGGACACCATACAAAGTGCAAACCGCGCCACCTAGGCAAATGGAGGAAGAATTCCTGTTTGCGCTTTGCGGGGGGATGTTCTAGAATAGAGACGTATGCTGTGAGTATTAAGCACAAAGGGGTGATAGATGGAAGGATCAATAGTCAGCAGCACTGTTGGACGGCAATAAAGATTAGAATAGTCGGGGAGGGGTCAGAATGGTAGAATTTACAATCGGCACTATCGCCCGCATGGAGCGGCTCATTACTGAGGACGACATTCAAAGCTTTGCTAGGTTGAGCGGAGACTACAGCCCTATCCACATGGATGAGGAATACGCCAAGAATACCCGCTTCAAAGGACGCATCGCCCACGGCATGCTCACCGCCGGTTTTATCTCGGCAGTCTTGGGTACGCAACTCCCAGGAGACGGTACCATTTATCTCAGCCAGACTCTTAAGTTTATGGCCCCGGTGCGCATTGGTGAGACTGTGGTGGTTGAAGTCGAAGTGGTCGAGATGGATACGGCTAAGAATCGGGCGCGCCTGAAGACAACAGGCCGTACAGAGCAAGCCGGTACTGTGGTCGAAGGTGAAGCCTTAGTGATGTACCCAAGACGCTAAGTTTTTTGCCGTTCTCTAGTGATAAAAATAACGATATAAGAGAGATTTAAAACAATTATTACAAGAAATGATGCATGGAGTGATTTAGGCATGGATTTTGCGCTCAGCAAGAAACACGAGATGTTTAGGACACTGTTTCAAGAATTCGCGGCCCAAGAGATAGCGCCAGTTGCCGCCGAGCTTGATGAGAGCGGGGAGTTCCCATGGTTGGCGGTTAGAAAGATGGCCTCCCTTGGCTTCTTGGGCTTGCCCTTCCCGAAAGACCTCGGCGGAGCCGGGGCTGATACTCTCGCCTACATCTTGGCGGTGGAGGAGTTTTCACGGGCCTGTGCGGCTACGGGGGTGGTTTTGTCAGCGCATGTTTCTCTGGGGGCTCATCCCATCTATCAGTTTGGAACCAAGGAGCAGCAGGCTCGTTTCTTGGGCCCACTCGCTAAAGGCGAAAAACTAGGCGCTTTTGCGCTTACCGAGCCAAATGCGGGCACGGATGCAGCTTCGCAGCAGACGACCGCAGTGCTAAGTGGTGGCGAGTATGTGTTAAACGGCACCAAGATTTTTATCACCAATGGCGAAGTCGCAGATACCTACATTGTCTTTGCGATGACCGACCGCAGCAAGGGGCTTAAGGGCATCAGCGCCTTTGTAGTCGAGAAAGGTACGCCGGGCTTTACCTTTGGGCCGCAGGAAAACAAGCTGGGCATTCGTGCCTCGAGCACCACCGAGCTTATTTTCGAAGACTGCCGCATTCCGACCGGCAATATGCTGGGCAAGGAGGGCGACGGCTTCAAGATAGCCATGCAGACCTTAGACGGTGGGAGAATTGGCATTGCGGCGCAAGCTCTTGGTATTGCCCAAGCGGCACTGGACGAGAGCGTGCGCTATGCCAAGGAGCGCCAACAATTTAGTAAGCCCATTGGGACCTTTCAGGCCATCCAGTGGATGATCGCCGACATGGGGACTGATATTGAAGCCGCTCGCCTCTTGGTCTATCGCGCGGCTTGGCTGAAGGACATGCGCCGCCCATTTAGCAAGGAGGCTGCGATGGCCAAACTCTACGCCTCAGAGACGGCCATGAAACATACCGTTAAGGCCATTCAGGTCCATGGTGGGTACGGGTACATGAAGGACTACAAAGTAGAGCGGTTGATGCGTGATGCTAAGATCACCGAAATATATGAAGGAACTTCTGAAGTGCAGCGCATGGTCATTTCAGCAAGTCTCCTGAAGTAGGCGGAGGACACGAGCATGAAAATTGTTGTCTGCATTAAGCAAGTGCCGAACACAACGGAGGTCAAGTTTGACCAAAAGACGGGGACGCTCATTCGTGAGGGGCTGCCGACCATTATCAACCCCGAAGATAAGAATGCCCTAGAAGAAGCCCTGGCTATTGCCGGTGCTGTGGGTGGTCAGGTTACAGTCCTCACCATGGGCCCCGCGCAGGCGGACTATGCTTTGCGCGAAACTCTGGCCATGGGGGCGCATGAAGCCATTCTTTTGTCGGACCGTGCCTTTGCGGGTGCTGACACTTGGGCTACATCCTACGCTTTGGCCAAGGCTGTCGAGAAGCTAGGCGAGTTTTCCTTGATTTTTTGTGGGCGCCAAGCGATAGATGGCGACACTGCGCAAGTCGGACCGGAGTTGGCGGAGCATCTGGACATCCCACATATCACTTACGTGAGGCGAATAGTCGCTCTTGATGAAAAAACCGTTGTGGTCGAGCGAGCCTTGGAAGATGGTTACGAGATTGTGGAAAGCACTTTGCCTGCCTTGCTGACCACCTTGAAGGAGCTTAACGTACCGCGATACCCTTCGGCGGGTGGCGTTATTACTGCTTTTGACGAGAAAAAGGTAATGGTATGGACGGCGGAAATCGTCGGCGCAGACCCTGCAAAAATAGGTCTCAAAGGGTCTCCTACTCAAGTAAAACGCACCTTCACCCCTCCCGTAAAAGGGACGGGCAAGATGTTGACCGGCACACACAAAGAAATGGTGCAGCAGTTGATTCAGGAACTGCGCACTAAACACGTGTTGTAGGAGGCAGGACATGGCTATTATCGTAGACAAGAATTGTTGCGTGGGGTGTACCCTCTGTGTGCCCGCCTGTCCTTTTGCCGCTATTGATATGGTAAACGGGCTGGCAGTTATTAATGACCAGTGTACGATCTGCGGCGCATGTATCGAAGTGTGCCCTGTCACCGCGATTTCTCGCGACGACGAGGGAACGGAATGCGAAGTATGCACCCCAGAGTCTTATAGTGGGGTCTGGGTTTTTGCCGAGCAGCGTCAGGGACAGATGCTGAACATTGCCTATGAACTCCTAGGCGAGGGCAAGAAGTTGGCCGATACCCTCAATGTTCCGCTGTCGGCCGTGCTGATCGGTAGTGGAGTCGCACCGATGGCCAAGGACCTCTATGCCTATGGTGCCGACACAGTCTACTTGGTAGAAGATAAAGAGCTGGAGCTTTACCGTACCGAGACTTACACGGCGGCTTTTGTTAGTTTAGTTAAGAAGTACATGCCGGAGATAATTCTCATGGGCGCTACGCATATTGGGCGGGACCTTGCCCCTCGCGTGGCTGGGCGCCTGGTCACCGGGCTTACGGCCGACTGCACCGAGCTAGGCATTGACCTCGATGAGCGCATCTTGCTCCAGACGCGCCCCGCTTTCGGCGGCAATGTAATGGCCACCATCCTGTGCCCGGTGCATCGCCCGCAAATAGCTACCGTGCGCTCCGGCGTCATGAAAAAGGCCGCTCCCGATTACGACAAAACCGGCAGCCTAGTGCGTGAAGCCTACCGTAGCCGGGAGGTCAAGGTGCGCACCAAGGTCAGGGAAATAGTCAAGGAAATGGGCAAGGTAGTTAATCTTGAAGATGCCAAAGTGGTGGTCTGCGGCGGTCGTGGCATCGGCAGTGCAGCCGGCTTTGCTCTCGTAGAGAAGCTCGCGCAAAAACTAGGCGGAGTAGTGGGCGGCTCGCGTGGTGCAGTCGATGCCGGGTGGTTACCTTCCGGTCATCAAGTTGGCCAGACGGGCAAGACCGTGCACCCCAAACTTTATATAGCCTGCGGCATCTCGGGGGCCATTCAACATGTGGCCGGTATGCAGGGCTCCAAGATGATTGTGGCCATCAACAAAAACCCCGCTGCGCCGATATTCAAAGTGGCGGACTACGGCATTGTCGGCGATGTCCACCAAGTATTGCCCCTGTTGATTGCCGCGCTAGAAGAGCAGGCGACTAAGGGAGCAGACTAAGCTAAGTTAGTGCTATGCACAAAAGAACCCCACCATGGTGGGGTTCTTTTGTCTACATGCCATG
>QLUC01000090.1 GCA_018725275.1 Bacillota bacterium
TGTCGCCAGATGCGTTGTCTTCCCCCCCGGCGCGGCACAGAGATCTACCACCTTCTGACGCGGTTCCACACGCATGTAGTGCCCACACATCGCCGAGGCCTCCCCTTGCACTTGGTAGTGCCCCTCGCGAAAAAGGTCGCCCTGAAAGGATGGCGTAGGCAGAGGGTAGAGGACTTCGGGGACAAATTCGCCTTGATTGCTAGCGATACCCAGCAGAGAAAAATTGTCCCGCAATGCGGCCACTGAGGTTTTCAAGGTGTTAACCCTAATGCAAAAACGGGGAGGCTCATTATTAATCGTTAGGAGCTGCTCGGTTTCATGACGACCGAGCCTGGCGAGATAGCGCCTCACCAAGAAAAGGGGGTGAGCGTGACGCATCGCCAAGTATAGCGCCTCGTCTTCCCTCTCATCCGGCCAGGACAATGCATTTTTTTGGGCGGCAAGGCGACGGAGTACGGCATTTACCAAACCGGCAGTGCCACGATGGCCAAATGCGCGGGCGAGATTGACTGCCTCATCCACGGCGGCGCGGTCGGGCACACGGCTGAGGTACAAGATTTGATATGCGCCGAGCCGGAGGATGTTGCGTATACTTACAGGCAGCGTCGCTAGGGGGTGCTTCAAAAGGGTACCAAGCTGGTAATCTAAGGCCAATTGGTGGCTGAGAGTCCCATAAACAAGTTGAGTAAGCAGTGCCTTATCGGCACCGCTTACGGTCTCATAACCCTTGTCACCGACCAGAGCTAAGTTAGCGTAGGCCTTGTCTACCTCTACCGACATAAGCACACGCAAAGCTAACATGCGCGCATTTGTCACTTTAATTTCTTCTGCTCCCCCGCAACAACACCAGCCGCAAAAGATTGGCCAAGGCCACTGCAGTAGCGGCCAAGTAGGTATAGCCCGCCGCCCTGAGCATGTTTTTCACGGGTTCCTCCTCCTCACGGGTCACATAGCCTCCTGCGCTGAGCAATTCCACCGCACGGGTGCTGGCATTGAACTCCACGGGCAAGGTAACAATTTGAAAGAGCACGGCACCGGCAAAGAGCAGGATCCCGATATCCATAAAAAGCACATTGTTAAAAAACAACCCCGCAATAAACAGGGGGAAGGCCGCGCTTGAGCCAAACCCCGCCAGTGGTAAGATTGCACTGCGGAGAGCGAGAGGGGCATAGCCTTCTTGGTGCTGTAAAGCATGCCCAGTTTCATGGGCTGCTACTCCTAGGGCTGCCACACTAGAGCCAGAGTAGACCTCCCTAGACAGACGGACTGTGCGCGTGCGAGGGTCATAATGATCGGTGAGTGTCCCAGCAACCTCCTCAACACGCACATCGGAAATCCCAGCATGTCTCAACAACTCCCGCGCGACATCCGCACCGGTGCGACCTGAGCGCACGCGCATGGCTCGATACTTCTGATAGGCACTTTGCATTTTGAGCTGAGACCCAAACGCCAAAATCATCGCCAACACCATCAGTGCCATCCCCATCGGGGTATTTATCCAAAACATTACAACTACCTCCTTAGGATAATTGAAAGCTCCTCGCGCTACCCTGAAGGTAACCGCGGGCAAATTCGCTACCCGTCATGACGCGCTTGCCGGCTGGCTGTAACTCCAGCAACTCCAAAAGCCCCTTCCCCGTGCCCACGAGCAGGGCGCTGCCTACCGCCCTCACCTCCCCTGGGCCAAGCGAAATGGTCCCTGTGGCCATTCTAGAACGTGAAATTCTTAAATATTGCCCCGCAAATGAAGTGTAGGCCAAGGGCCAGGGATTCAGACCACGGATGAGATTATGAATGGTTGCAGACTCTAGGTGCCATGGAAGCTTCCCGTCTTCTTTACGGATGTTCCGCGCATAGGTCGCCAAGGCGTGTTGCTGGGGAGTGCGCAAGCCTTCCCCCCTGTCCGGCAGCGCTAAAATGTCTAAAATCAGCTTGGCGCCCAGTGAGGACAAGAGTGCCGTAATGTCGCCGGTAGTGGCCTCATCCTCAATTGGTAGTTTTTCCTGTAGCAGGATATCGCCCGTGTCTAGCCCGCTGGCCATGTGCATGATGGTCACGCCGGTTTCATGCTCACCGTTCATGATTGCCCAATGCACAGGTGCACCACCTCGATAACGCGGCAACAAGGAGGCATGAATGTTGAGACAGCCGTTGGCAGGAATGCGGAGCACACTCGGTGGCAGTAACTGGGCATAGGCGGCGACGATAATAATTTCCGGTTGAAGACTCTGCAGGTGTTCTTGCACTGACTTGTCGCGGAGAGTCAGGGGCTGCACTATGGGCAGACACAATCGCTCTGCTGCCACTTTGACCGGCGGCGGCGAGAGCACTCGGCCACGCCCTGCCGGCTTATCCGGCTGGGTAAACACGGCCGAAATGACGTGGCCTGCCTCCACCAAAGCTAGAAGAGGTCCGACGGCAAAATCCGGACTTCCCATGTAGACGAGATTTTTACTCATTGCCGGGAGGCACTGACGGATCTTTTTCGAGCATACGGGTGGCGATGTCGCAAAAGAGAACCCCATTAAGATGATCAATCTCATGTTGCAGACACCGAGCCAAAAGCCCTTCTGCCGCTACTTCAATGACTTCGCCGTGAATGTTTTGCGCCTTAACTCTAATCGACGTTCGGCGCTTAACTTCGCCGAGGTTACCGGGCCAGCTCAAACATCCCTCTATGTCCGATCCTTCACCACTGGCCCAGACAATTTCGGGGTTGACCAGAGCTAACTTTTGTTCGTCAACTTCGACCACTATGATGCGCTTGGCAATACCCACTTGCGGTGCCGCCAAGCCAATACCATGGTGATGATACATTGTTTCAAACATATCAAGAACGAGTCGCTGCAGTGTGCGGTCAAACCGAGTCACCGTTTTGGCCGAATTCTGCAGTATCTCGTCGCCCCGTTCTCTCATCAAGCGAACTGCCACTCTACCACCCCTTCAATTAATAATAATATACCAGTGGGCGAGCGTTGAACAGAGGACCTCTATCTCCGCCTTTTTTTTTCTTAGAATTTCTTGCAGGAATTTTCTACTCTTACCCTTAACCCCAATTTGGTGTCTGTAGACATCGCGCACTTTTTCTGGGGACTCCGCTACTGGGCCAAGAATCGTCAGCTGAGGGTCGTGAGCTAGGAGTTTTGCTACTTGCGCAGTAGCCTCTCGCATTTTCAAGAGGTCTCTACTGCGAAAGCAAAGCGTCGCTAGGCCGCCATATGGTGGGTAGCTGAGCTTGCGGCGGAGTTTACTTTCGAGCTTGAAAAAGGATAGAAAGTCGTGCTCCCGCGCGAAGCGCAAGCAGTAATGGTCGGGGTTAAATGCTTGTATGAAGACCATGCCCTTGTGCTGTCCGCGCCCGGAGCGTCCGGCCACCTGCATCAATAGGTGAAAGCTATCCTCCACGGCGCGAAAATCCGGGAAAAACAAACCGCTGTCGGCGTCAATAACGCCGACTACGGTGACACTCGGAAAGTCAAGGCCCTTGGCAATCATGCGCGTACCAAGGAGAATTTGCGAACTATGGCTCCCAAACTCAGTAAGCAGACGCTGATGAGAACCTTTCTTGCTGGTGGTATCTCGATCCAAGCGGGTGATGCGGTAATTAGGAAAGAGCTCACCGACTTCTTGCTCGAGCTTCTCTGTTCCAGCTCCCCTGCTATGCATATTCCTGCCTCCACATTTTGGACACGAAGGTTCGTTTCCCTTGGTAAAACCACAGTAATGACATTTTAATATGCTCGAACCGTGGTGTAAGCGCAGACTGACATCACAATGCGGACAAGTGGGGATGTGCCCACAGTCATGGCACAGAGATAGTTGGGCATAGCCACGGCGATTGAAAAGCAATAATGCCTGCTCCCCATGCGCCAGTCTTTCGGCCATCATGAGGCGAAGAGGAGCAGAGATCAACCCCTTAATACCGGAGCGTAACTCTTCACGCATATCGACTATTTTCACTTCGGGCAGCAGACTGCCGCTGGGGCGACTAGGAAGGTTAAGCAAGGTGGTCTGCCCCCGCAGAGCGGAGGCGTAAACCTCAAGAGACGGTGTGGCACTCCCTAAGAGCAAGAAGCCTCCTGCTCTGCGCACGCGCAGCTGAGCCACAACGCGAGCGTGAAAATTGAGGCCGCCCTCATGCCGATAGCTAGCCTCATGCTCCTCGTCGATGATGATCAAACCGAGATTAGGCACTGGGGCAAAGACAGCTGAACGTGCCCCCACCACTATCTCGACTTTCCCCTGCGCAATGTTTTGCCATGTTCTCGCTCGCTCGCCCGGCGAACGCGAGCTGTGTACTACAGCGACTTTATCTCCAAACCGTGACACCACTGCCGCGATGGCTTGGGGCGTTAGCGAAATTTCTGGGACTAGGTAGATGACCTGCTTTCCTTTGCCGATAACCAGCGCTATGGCCCGTAAATAGACTTCTGTCTTGCCACTGCCTGTTACGCCATGTAACAAGTAAGGCTTGGTCTCGGATCCATCTAGCGCAGCTTTAATGGCCTGAATAGCCAAGGTCTGGTCCTTGGTCAACTCCACTGGTGGCTGACGAATCAGATGCGTTGCCAGCTCTTCCGGCTCTGCCTTGGGGGGCCGTTTTAAGCCGCCGACCTCTTTCGAGGCGAAAGGAACGGGGAGCATCAGGGAGAGCACTGCTCCTAAGGAACAGAGGTAGTAGTCGGCGATGACCTGCGCCAGGTCCAGCAGGTCCCTAGATAACCATGGATACCCCGCATATAGCGAGCCATGTATTTCTTTCACCGTGCCAGGGTCAAGCTCAGTCTGGGTGCTATGGCCAATGACGATGGCCGTGGCCTTCCGCCCGCCAACCTCTACTTTAACTAGACTGCCAAGCTCCGCCTCACCACGATACGTGAGGCCACGCCCAAAGAGAGCCCCGACATTACATATAACTTGCAGGTACATTCGACGTGCTACTTTGCCCCCTGATTTGACCGCTGATAAGTGATAGTCCCTTGATCAATTTCTTGCAGGGCCACGGTTACAGGTTTACTCACCGCGCTCTTAGGGTTCCCCGCTAGTTCACGCGCCCTTTTCGATGCGACGATTACCAAGGTATACTTACTATCCACTCTTTTTAAAAGCTTATCGACAGATGGCCAAATCATCATCTTGCCATACCCCCTATTCGTCTAATTCCGCTTTCTCTGCCTTTTCCTCCGGATCCGGTTCAAATTTACTGTCTTTCACTACTAGGCGATGGGCAACAGTCTCCGGCTGGATAGCAGAAAGGATGACGTGGCCGCTATCGGTAATAATCACGGCCCGAGTGCGCCTGCCGTAAGTTGCATCAACCAGCATGGCGCGGTCCCTAGCCTCTTGGATGACCCTTTTAATCGGGGCAGATTCCGGGCTGACAATTGCCACCATGCGATTAGCAGCGACAATATTGCCAAAACCAATGTTCACCAGTCGCATCTCCATAAATTTCTAGACCCCTCTTCCCCTGTTTTATTCTAAATTTTGCACTTGTTCCCGCACTTTCTCAAGCTCGCTCTTAATTTCCACCACGAGCTGACTGATGGTCGCATCCTGCGATTTGCTGCCGATGGTGTTGACCTCTCGGTTCATTTCTTGTATGTAAAAGTCCATTTTACGCCCGATTGCCTGGGTTGATTGCACAAAGTTGCGGAAATTATCAAGGTGCGCTCTCAAGCGCACAACTTCCTCAACGATACTGGCACGATCGGCAAAAATCGCCACTTCAACTTCTAACCTGCTCGGGTCAACCATCAAGCCATTCGTCAGGACCTTAATGTTGTCCTGCAATCTTTGCCGATACATGTCTATCGAAATGGAAGATCGTTCATTAATGCGGTCAACCCACTGCTTGATGAGCCCCATCCGCATGAATATATCTCCTTTTAATCGCTCCCCCTCGGCAAGACGCGACTCTATTAAGGCCTGTGCAGCTTGTCTGACGATAATCCGCAGTTCCTCGATGATCTCGCCGTTATCGGCGAGAGGCTCTGGCTCAAGCACCACTCCCGGCAACGCCAAGAGCTGCTCTATGGTCACTTCAGGCCTTAGCGCCAAGCGTTCGGCAATAGCCAATAATCTATCGCGATACTCGGTCGCTTGTTCAATACTGAACTCCGCTCCCCTGTGTTTTTGCGTCCTCGCTGCCAGCTTTATTGAAACTTCGATTCTTCCCCGCGTCACATGCTCGCGGAGAGAGGCCTTTACATCTTCCTCCAAGTATAGCAGGTCTCTAGTTATACGCATCGCAAAATCTAAGTAGCGGTGGTTAACACTCTTCAGCTCAACACTCACCTGTCCCACACTGGTGCTTCCACTTGATCTACCAAAGCCTGTCATGCTCCGCATAGCCATCTCCCCCGTCCGACAATTCACGCCTGCATCTTGGGTATAGTATACCTTCTCTGCCCAGAATATCAAGGGCGGCGCCTGCGCCTCATATGCAGTACAAGTCTATTCAGGCCGACTAAGAGTGTCGGGAGACCGGCTGCCAGTAATACAATAACCCACTCCCTACTATGGAGGGGTGCGCTTCCTAGGGCCGCGCGGAGAGGGGGGAAGTATATGGATAAAAGCAAGAGCCAGAGCGAAACCAACACCGAGATGAGCAAGAAGGGGTTCGTTGCTAAACCTTTCTCAGCGATACCAAGTACCTCTGAGCG
>QLUC01000091.1 GCA_018725275.1 Bacillota bacterium
AAAGCAACCTGTTTACGGTCCAGATGGTGACCGGTATACAGGCGGCATGGACGTAGCGACAAAAGGGTGCGTAGCGGCAGGGCAGACCTGCCGCTTTAATATTATCAAACTATCATTTAGCATTTGACAAGTTTACCTGCATGTATTACAGTTGTCGTAGAACAAAATGTAATTGCGGAGGATGATCTACCATGCGTAAGCAGGCTCCCGGGCTGTGCCCTGTATGTGGCGAAAAATTTCATGTGGCCAAGCTTGACTGTCATCGGTGTAAAAGCAGCCTGAGCGGAGACTTTGAGCCCTGCCGTTTTTGTGCGCTGACCAATGAGCACAAAAGCTTTCTCGAAGTATTTATTAAGAGTCGCGGCAATATCAAGGACGTGGAGCGCGAACTCGGCATCTCTTACCCCACGGTGCGTAGCCGTCTCGACAATGTCTTGGTCGCCTTAGGCTTTAGGGTTGACCCCACCGATGAGCGAGCCGAACTGCCCCAAAAGCGCAAAGATATCCTCGAGTCTCTCTCGCGGGGCGAACTCTCGGCCGATGAAGCCGTGAAGCTCCTGCGCTCGCTGAGCTAGTACCATGCGCCTGCCTAATTTTTTCTTGCTGTGCACTGTGCGCTTCCCCGGGCGGTGGCTCCCCCTCATCATCCCCTTGCCCATATTCTTGGTCGACGAGCTCCTTGACTCCCTCGGCAGCCTCCTGTGGTTAGTCCCCTTACCGCGGGGCCTCAAACAGAGGGGACGTGTCTTTTTGTTTTCAGCCGCGACCCTGCCCCTGGCTTTGCAAACCGCACAGAGGGCCTGGCACAAGATCAGGATGTCGGGTTCATACACCTTGCTCGAAGTGCGATCGCGGCGGGGAATTCATGTCTTGATTAAATTAATTTAAGTATACGCTCAGTATTATTAAGTTTATTAAAGTGAAGATAAAAATATTCAAGTCACTACTTGACGCGCGTAAATCTGGCTGATACAATGTCCCTAACGACACAATAAGGCGATGTCTTAATATTGTGAAAGGGGAGTTTAATGATGGAGAGCGAAAAGTTCCAAATCCTGAAGTTGGTGCAGGAGGGCAAGGTCAGTGCAGAGGAGGGAGCCAGGCTTTTGCAAGCGGTTGAGCAGCGCTGCGCCGATGGCAGTACTTCAACCCCAGCTAAGTGGTTGCGGATGCGCGTACAGACGGACGGAAACCTGGTAAGCATCAATTTGCCCATCGCGCTGCTGGATGTGGCCGTCAGCATGGGGCTGAAGTTCATCCCCAAAGATGAGTTGCCAGAAATAGATATTCCCGCCTTGTTAACGGCCATCAAGCAGGGAGCTACCGGCAAGGTGCTTGAGGTGGTCGCCGAGGAGGCCACGGTTGAAATCACGGTTGAGTAGCAGGGAACAACCGTCGTCATCGTGGACGAATGGTGCTATAATGGAATAAAGCACTGGGAGGCGATTGTTATGGAAAAGCGCTTGTATCGGTCACGTTCTAGTCGCATGTTAGGTGGCGTGTGTGGGGGCATTGCCGAGTATGCCAATGCCGACCCGACCATCATCCGGTTGTTGGTATTGCTAATGGTTCTGGCTATGGGCAGTGGGCTCCTCTTCTATATTGCGGCCTGGGTTATCATGCCCGAGGGGCCCCAGAGTGCGTAAGCCTTTTCTCCTGAAAGTTGCGCTCAACGCCCTAGGACTGTGGATCGTGGCCGAGTTCCTGGTGGCGGGCATTCGGGTGGAGAACATGGTGGTGTTGCTCCTAGCCGCCCTGGTCCTAGGGCTGGTCAATGCCACGGTGCGGCCCATTGTCGTCATTTTGTCCCTACCTTTAAATGTGTTGACTTTGGGGCTTTTGACCTTGGTAATCAACGGCGCGATGCTCTCGCTGGTCGCTTTGGTCGTTCCCGGCTTCTTTATCGCCTCGTTTTGGACGGCCGTGTGGGGGTCAATATTACTCAGTTTGATTAGCTTCCTGCTCGACACCTTCCTGCGGGAGCGCAGTTACTAGCGATAATTCTTTCATTGGCCGCAGGCCAATTTTTTTATGCTTATCTTTAGTTTGCCGGAGTATATTTTATGTTGTATAATAGATCATGTAAATCATACATTCAAAATTGTCCCTCGGTGCTTGATGAGTGGGCCACCAGAGGGCAGAGAGCGAGGTAGATGAGATGCCAAAGTGGAGCAAGAATACGTTTTTTGGGGCGGCGACAGTAGGAGAACGCGGGCAAATTGTCATTCCGGCCGAGGCTCGCAAAGAGCAGAACATCGAATTTGGCGATAAGGTCATGGTTTTTGCCCATGGGCGGGGCCTGCTCGTGCTCAAGGCCGAGACGGTTACCGAGTTGCTTTCCGAAACTTTGTCCCAAGCTACCACGCTCGAGGAGCTGCTCAAGCAAGCCGCCAAGGACGAGGAGCAAGGCTAGGGAGGGATAAAGTATGGGCATAATCCGCCGTCTGGTGGTCCAAGTAAGGCCTTACTATGGGCGCATAGCTTGGTCGGTGGCGATGATGTTTGTCGGCACCGCCTTAGTAGCCGTACAGCCAATGCTCATTCAGCAGGCTGTCGACCGCGTCTTTCAGGGGGGCGAGTGGGCGCTCTTATTCCCTATTGCCTTGGCCATTGTCCTCGCCACCGTAGTTAGGGCGGCGATCAACTACTATGAGCGCATTTCCATGGAATGGGTGGCACAACGCACCATTTACGATTTGCGCAATGCCGTTTACCGGCATCTGCAGACGATGTCTTTTAGTTTTTATGATAAGGCCGAGACGGGTCAGCTCATGTCGCGCGCGACTGCGGATGTCGAGACCTTGCGCCGCTTCTTGAGCTTTGGCGTGTTGCGCTTAGTTGGCAGCACCTTGACCTTGGTGGTGGTTATGGTCCTCTTATTCTCCATGAACTGGCGGTTAACTCTGGTCTCTCTCGCGACCATGCCGGTGCTTATCGGTGCCGTGTGGCATTTTGCCACACGGGTGCGGCCGCGCTACCGCCTCATCCAGGAGCAGCTAGGTGATATAACCAATGTATTGCAGGAAGCGATCTCCGGCGTGCGGGTGGTGCGCGCCTATGCGCAAGAGGAGAGGGAGATAGAGCGTTTCCGCCGGGAAAACCAGCGCTACCTTGACCTAAACATTGCGGCAGTGCGTTTGTGGGCCTTCTACTTCCCGCTCATGGCCCTGCTCGGCGGATTAGGAAGCACCGTGATTCTTTGGTACGGGGGGTCGCAAGTGGTGCGCGGTGAGTTGACCATAGGTCAGATGGTCGCCTTTCAAACCTTGCTCATGCAACTTATCATGCCCATCCGCATGATTGGTTGGCTGGTCAATATGGCTACCCAAGCCTCAGCGGCCGGGCAAAGGGTCTATGAGGTGCTTGATACTGCCCCTGAGGTCAAAGAAAAGCCCGGGGCCAAGGTCCTGCAACGAGTTAAGGGGCATGTGCGCTTTGAGGACGTTAACTTTAGCTATGACGGGAAGACAGAGGTCCTCGAGGGACTATCGCTTGATGTCCCGGCCGGACAGACGGTGGCCCTGCTGGGTGCGACCGGCTCCGGGAAAAGCTCCATCATCAACTTGATCCCGCGTTTTTATGATGTGACTGCCGGCCGAGTGACCGTGGATGGCCTGGATATTAGGGATGTCACTCTGCAAAGCCTGCGGGCCAATATTGGTATTGTCCTGCAGGAGACCTTTCTTTTTTCAGCGAGCCTGAAGGACAATATCGCCTACGGTCAGAGTTATGCCAAGGAGGCGGACATTATTGCGGCCGCCAAGGCCGCCCGCATTCATGAGTTTATTGTCAGCCTGCCGGCAGGGTATGATACCGCGGTTGGTGAGCGCGGGGTGGGGCTCTCGGGGGGGCAAAAGCAACGAGTCGCCATTGCCCGCGCTTTGCTCATGAACCCCCGTATCCTGATCTTAGACGAGGCGACTTCCAGTGTGGATACTCAGACAGAGCATCTCATCCAGCAGGCTTTGCATGTTCTCATGCAGAACCGCACAACCTTTGTGGTCGCCCAAAGACTCTCCACAATCAAGAGAGCCGACCAGATTATTGTCCTTAAAGACGGTCGGGTGATTCAGCGCGGCAGGCATGAGGAACTACTCCTTACAGATGGCGTGTACCAGGAAATTTATAATCTGCAGTTTCGCTCGCAAGAGGACGGTATTGGCATAGGGGGGGAAAGGCCATGCGCGGAGGGACGGTAGGCGGGCCGGGGCCGATGGGCCATAGGCTCGACACAGCGGCGGTAGAGGTTAAGGTTGAGTATAGGGTCATCGCCCGCATCATACCCTATGTGCGTCCCTATTTGTGGCATCTCCTAGCTGCTTTACTCGCTATGATAGTCGTGACCATCAGTGGCTTAATCACGCCCTACCTTGAGGCGGTGGCCATCGACAGGTACATCCTTAATGCCGGGCAGCTAGATGGGTCTGCCCGTCTAAATGGGATTTTGCGCCTGGCCCTCATCTACCTCGGGCTAAATATTGTCATCTGGCTCTCTAGCTACGCGCAGACGCTGTTGGTAGCAATCGCCGGACAACAAGTCATCTATGCGCTGCGGCAAAAAATGTTTGCTCATCTGCAGAAATTATCCTTCAGTTTTTTCGATAAGACGGAAACAGGCCGCATCATGACGCGCCTGACGAATGATGTCAACGCCCTGAGCGAGTTCATCTCCTCGGGCATCCTCAATGTCATCAATGATGCGCTCATGCTCGGGGGCATTGTCCTCATCATGAGCAGCCTCAACTGGCGCTTGGCCCTGCTCACCTTCACCACGTTTCCCCTGATGCTGTATGTGGCCACGCGTTTTCGTGGGCGCATGCAGCGCGCCTATCACGAGGTTAGGCGCAAGGCGGCCACCGTCAATGTCAATCTGGCCGAGAGCATTTCAGGGGTGCGAGTCACTCAATCCTTCGTGCGCGAAGGGCAGAACGCACAGCGCTTTGATGAGCACAATATGGACAATATGCAGGCGAATATGCAGGCTGCCCAGCTGAACTCTGCTTTTGGCCCCCTTATGGAAATACTTGCCGCGCTCGGCGTAAGTATCGTCATCTGGTACGGAGGGACGCTGCTCCAGAGGGGAGAGATAACCTTTGGGGTGGTGTTTGCTTTCTTGCGCTATGTGGGCAGGTTCTTCATGCCCATCCGTGATCTCAGCCAAGTCTATAATGTTTGGCAGGCGGCGACGGTCTCCGTGGACCGCATTTTTGAGCTGTTAGATCAGGTACCCACCGTCGAGGACGCGCCCGATGCTCCCGACCTACCCACCCTCAAGGGGCATATCCGGTTTGTCGGGGTCGACTTCGGGTATGACCCTGCCCTCCCCATCTTGCACCAAATAAACCTCGACATACCGGAGGGGAAGGTGGTGGCCCTCGTGGGTCCAACCGGTGCGGGCAAGAGTTCCATGATTAATTTGCTGGCTAGGTTTTATGACCCTACCGCCGGTGTAATTACGATTGATGGTTGCGATTTGCGCCGGTACACCCAAAAGTCGCTCCATGAACAGCTAGGTGTGGTGCTGCAAGACAGCTTTATTTTTAGTGGCACAGTGAGGGACAATATCAGCTATGGGCGTCCCACGGCCGGCATGGCCGAAATTATCGCCGCCGCAGAAGATGTGAACGCCCACGAATTTATCTTGCGCCTGCCGGCAGGGTACGACACCGAAGTCGGGGAGAGGGGGGCTCGCCTATCACTTGGTCAGAGGCAACTGATAGCCTTAGCCCGTGCCATGCTTTGCCGCCCCCGCATCCTAATACTCGACGAGGCCACCTCCTCGGTGGATGCGTATACGGAAGTCCTCATTCAAAGGGCTCTCGAAACCTTGCTTAGAGGGCGCACAGCGATAGTAATCGCGCACCGCCTCTCCACTATTCGCCATGCCGACAGCATCGTGGTGATTAACGAAGGGCGCATAGTACAACAAGGCACCCATGCTGAGCTAATGCAAAACATGGGTGGCCTCTACCAGAAACTCTCCGACCACTAGGAAAATTATTCTACTAATACCAGGGGCACAATTGCTGATAATATGGGCAGGAGGTGTTCTTGGTGCTACAGAGGATGGCTGCTATAGCTCTGCTACTGACCTTGGTGTCTTCAGGAGTATTTGCCATTAATCCCGGAGAGATAAGGTATGGCCAATTTGTGGGGTCTTTGTTGCGCGGTAGAAGCGGAGAATTCGTCTTTCGCGAAAGTGAAGCATTGGTGCTACTAAATGCGGGGGCAGAGGTGCTCTTTGCCGATACGACCAATGTATCGGCCACCGCTCGCAGTGTGGCAATTCGGGGCTCTACCATTAGCATCGTCACTGATCTTAGGGTAATGAACATGCATGTCAGGCCAGAAGTGACCTTTACCGCCTCTGTTGCCGGAGAATATGTTGTCCTAGACATCGAGCACTTGCGCGTCGGCCGAGTGCCGATTAGCGTTCCCGCCATGTTGACGGCTTTGCGCGCGGCCAGACTAGGGAATTACATACAGGTGCATCCGCGGTCGGGGCGTCTGGTAATGCAA
>QLUC01000092.1 GCA_018725275.1 Bacillota bacterium
CGGTGGGGGCGGGGGCCGAAGCCCGCCTAAGCGGCCTAGCCGGCCTAGAAGGCGTGGCCCCGCTCGGCGTAATCTGGCAAAATTTTGTCTTTGGCCAACTGTATGACATTAAGATGGGCGCGGGCAGCGGCGGTGGCGGTAATTACGGCGCGCTGGCTCTTGGGGGCACCGGCTCGGCCAATTACCGCGAAAATTTGCGGAGCGGCTACCCGGGGTGGTTGCACGTGGGCGATACGGTCCTGACTGAACCCGGCAATATGTCCGGACCCACTAAACAGGCCATTGATGACCGCCTGGCGGCATGTCGCGATAATTGCACCTTTACCCGCCACACCGCCGATTGCCCTAGGATTATGCTGGTTGCGGTCATACCCGGCCTGCCTGATGGACGAGGCGAGGTAACTATTCTAGGCTTTGCCGCCTTCTTTGTGGAGGGAGTTACCGGGCAAGGAAACGACAACTTCATTCGTGGCCGTTTTATTCAACTACAAACACGCGGCGAAGCCGGAGGCACCCCAAGCTTCGGCTTGGCGACGATTAGACTGACACGCTAGGAGGGTATGTATGGACCGCACGAGTAAACGCTTAGCCCTGTTGGCCATTACTTGCGCTTTTTTGGTGGGGATTGGCGGGTATGTGTTTTTGTCAAATCTTGAGTCCATGGCCATCGCCAAAAGCACGGAAGAAGTGGTGGTGGCCACGAAAGACATCCCCGCTCGGGTGGCCATCACGCCGGACATGGTCATGGTGGTGCGCATCCCCATCGGCACCAGGCATCCTCGCTCGGTCAAACACGCAGGCGAGGTCGTAGGTGCCTTCACCATTCAGCCCATTGTGCAGGGGGAGCAAGTTATCACCCCGCGCTTATTTGTTTCCGCTGCCCAATCAGGCCTCTCCTTCTTGCTTAACTTGGGGTACCGAGCCATGAGTATCCGCATCAATGCCCAGATTGCAGTCGCCAACCAAGTGCGCCCGGGGGATTTTGTGGACATCATCGTCAGCTACGACCTACCTACCCAGGAGAGAACCCCTGCCTCTAGCCTTGTGCTGCAAAACATCCGCGTCCTAGCTGTCGGCGAAGCGGTAACACCGGGCACCACCCCCTCGGCTGCAGCTGAAACTATGACCCTCGAAGTTACGCCTGAGCAAGCCGAACGGCTCGTGTGGGCGGAGGATTATGGCAAAATACGACTATTATTAAGACCCGTGGCCGACCATCTTACAGTCACCACCAGGGGCATCACCAACCAGACCATCATCGAACGCTAGAACAGGAGGAGTTGCCATGCCCGACAAACAAAGAACCGTGCTCATCGTTGATGATGTCACCCCTACGCGCGAGAGCATTCGTCGCCTGCTCGAGCTCTCGGTCGGCATGCAAGTGGTGGGTGAGGCTGAACATGGCGAGGCCGCTATCAAGCAAGTAAACCTGCTACGCCCCAATATCGTCTTAATGGACATCAACATGCCGGGCATGGACGGCATCACCGCCACGGAGAAGATTTGCGCCGTTCATCCGGAGACCGTGGTGATCGTGATATCGGTGCAGGGAGAGATGGAGTACCTGCGCAAGGCGATGATTGCCGGAGCGAAAGACTACTTAGTCAAGCCTTTTGGTGCGGACGAGTTGGTCGAATGCATCCAAAGGACTTGGGAACGGGAAGCCCAGCGGAGAAGGAACATGGTCGGCCCAGCCCTACAGCAAACGGCCAAGCGGTCGGGCAAGGTTTTGGCCATCTTCGGCCCTAAGGGCGGCGTGGGCAAGACGACGCTCGCGGTCAACATTGGAGCGGTGCTGGCCACCGAGCGCCGACTGCGCACCTGCGTGGTGGATTTGTCGCTCCAGTTTGGCGATATTTGCGTTTTACTGGGCTTAGTACCGCGCCGCACCATCAGTGACTTGGTCAGCGAAAACACCCTCGACCAAGATACCATCTTACCCTACTTGCAAAACCACCATAGCGGCCTTAAAGTCTTGCCGGCACCGCTTTCGCCCGAACACGCCGAGTACATCACTCCCGAGCATGTCGCCCAACTCCTTTCCACTCTGCGCGACATGTTTGACTATGTGATTGTCGATATGCCAGCCAATTTTCAGGATTTGACCCTCACGGCTTTAGACGCCGCCGACCGTATCTTGATGGTGGGCACGATGGACATAGCCGCCCTGAAAAACATGAAGCTGTCGCTTGAGCTCATGAAACGGCTCAATTATCACACTGACAAGCTTTTTACCATTATCAACCGCGCCGGCTATGACTACGGCATAAAATTTAAGGACCTTGAGAATACCTTGGGGCGCCCCATCAATTTTTATATCCAGACTGACGAGCAGACCGCCGTTATCGCCACTAATCGCGGCATTCCCTTTGTGCTCGACCAAGCCGAGTCTAAGCTGGCCCGGCGCATGCGTGACTTGGTAGATGAGCATATCGCCCCGCGCGCACAGGAGGAGGAAGCGACGGGCTTTTGGCGCCGCCGCAAAGCAAGATGACCTCCCTCTTGCGGCGCTTAGAAACCGCACAGGACAAGCCGATTGGTACTGGGTCGTCGCGCAAGAATCTGCCCCCGCCCGCCGACCCCGAAAGGGCTCTTAAGCAGGCCATCCACCAAAGCATCATCGCCGAAGTAAGGCCGGAACTGCTTAGCGACGCGGAGCGCGAAGGAGAAATTAAAACCTACATCGCCGAAATTGCCGATCGAGTGATGCAGGACAGCGGCTTGATCATCACTAGGCAGGATCGCCAGCGCATTGTACAACAACTCGGTGACGAAGTCCTCGGTTTCGGGCCCATTACCGGTTTGTTAAATGATGACGATGTGAGCGAAATCATGATTAACAGCGCCCAGCAAGTGTATGTGGAGCGCAGGGGACGGCTGGAATTATCTCTGGTCACCTTCCGCGACAGCGAACATGTCATGCAAGTGATAGAGAAAATCGTGGCTCCTTTAGGTCGGCGCATTGACGAGAGTTCCCCCATGGTGGATGCGCGTCTGCCGGACGGCTCGCGCGTCAACGCCATCATCCCTCCGTTAGCCCTCAAGGGGCCCACCATGACCATCCGCAAGTTTAGCCGCGACCCCCTGACGGTAGAAAACTTGATCACTTTTGGCACCCTAGGCCCGAGCATGGCCAAGTTTTTGCAAGCATGTGTTCTGGGACGCTTAAATATTGTCGTTTCGGGGGGCACAGGCAGCGGCAAAACCACCACTCTTAACTGCCTTTCTTCCTTCATCCCCTCTGACGAACGAATTATTACGATAGAGGATGCGGCCGAGCTGCAGCTAAAGCAAGAACATGTGGTGACGCTCGAGACTCGCCCGCCAAACATCGAGGGCAAGGGCACCGTAACCATCCGCGACCTAGTGCGCAACTCTTTGCGCATGCGTCCTAACCGCATCGTGATCGGTGAAGTGCGGGGCGGAGAGGCCCTCGATATGTTGCAGGCCATGAACACCGGTCACGATGGTTCGCTCACCACCGGCCACGCCAACACTCCGCGCGATATGCTCTCTAGGCTAGAAACCATGGTGCTCATGGCCGGCATGGACTTGCCGGTGCGCGCCATTCGCGAGCAAATCTCCTCCGCCATTGACCTCATCGTCCAGCAATCCCGCCTGCGCGACGGTAGTCGCAAAATTACTCACATCTGCGAAGTAGTGGGCATGGAGGGCGATATCATCACTTTGCAGGACATCTTCGTTTTTGTTCAGACTGGGCGCGACCCTAGCGGTCGCATCAGTGGCGAGTTTAAGCCGACGGGCATACGCCCGAGATTCTACGAAAAATTGGTCGATGCTTATGCCCAACTGCCGCCGGACATCTTTCATCCCAAGTAGGAGGCGAGGTCATGACTCTATTTTTGGCAATTGCGGCTGGTCTGACCACGGGGCTGGCCCTCTGGGCTTTGCTCGGGGGGCTTTATCGGCGGCGGTATGCGGTGATGCTACGCTTAAAAGAATACAGCACCGAAAATCGCCACCAAAAAGCGGAGCGAGCCCCGCGGGGCAAAGACCAACCAAGCTGGCGCCGCACCATGGGCAAGCTGGCCCCAAAAAATCTCAGCCGGCGCTACACCGCCAGCTTGCAACAGGCCGGGGTCCTGCTCAAGGGCGAGGAGATGGTTGTGGGCATCGGTCTTTGTGCGCTCATCGGAGCCCTTTTGGGCGCTTTGACTTGGTCCTACTTTGGTCTATTACTCGGTGCACTACTCGGTAGCCAAGTGCCTGCGCTGTTGTTGCAAAGCCACCTCAGGCGGCGACTGCGGTCAACCGAAGAACAACTCTTTGAAATGCTCACGCTCTCGGCCAATGCCCTGCGGGCGGGGAATAGCCTGTTTCAAGCGCTAGACCTCGCCGGCCGCGAGATGCCCGACCCCCTGGGTGCAGAATTGAAGCGCACCTTGCGGGAAATTGGTTTAGGCCTAACAGTGGAGGAAGCCCTGCAAAAGCTGGTGGCGCGAGTTCCTAGCCCTGACTTAGACCTAGTGGTCACGGCCATCCTCATCCAACGCCAAGTAGGCGGGGATTTGGCGGGCATCCTCGACAGCATCGCCTCCACCATTCGCCAAAGACAACAACAGAAAGTGAAATTGCGCACTCTGACCGCCCAGGGGAGATTATCCGGCATGGTCATTGCCGGGCTGCCCTTCATATTGCTTCTGGCCCTGCAATTTATGAACCCTGATTACATCAGCTTGCTTTGGACCGAACCCTTAGGGCTGATGATGCTTCTTTCGGGGCTCGTCAGTCAAATCATCGGCATGGTGCTCATCAATAAGATCATCAAGGTGGAAATGTAGAAGGAGGGATTGACATGGCCGCCACCATCGCCCTTGCTCTCTTTGGATTAACGCTGGGCGCCGGCCTATGGATTCTGCGCTACCGCTACGGACAGCGCCTGCAACTAGAGGCCCGCCTTGACGGCGTCCGGGCGCTGCAACTGTCGCCTAGCTCTGCCGAACAAACAGAAATGGAGTCTCCGCTCCTTCTCCGCACATTCTATCCTTTGCTTCGTGCCGCCGGCCGTTCCTTGCAGAAGCTGGCGCCGGCTGCCTTGAAGGATACCCTCGCCACGCGCCTCATCCTCGCGGGGCTTGGGGTTACCGCCGAGCAATACGCCGGCTGGTACCTGTTCGCCGCCGTCGGCGGGGTGCTACTCGGTGCCCTCTGGTCGCTAGCCGGAGAAAGTCAAGGACTACCGGCGGTCGGTAACCTCCTGCTGCTAGCCGTTGGAGGAGCCTTGTTGCCTGAGCTTAATCTCCGCCAAACCATCCGCAAAAGACAGCTTGCTATCCTGCGCGCTCTGCCCGATGTGCTGGATTTACTTACGGTCAGCGTTAAAGCTGGGCTGGGTTTTGACAGCGCCCTCTTAAAAGTAACCGAAAAAATGGCCGGGCCCCTGCCCCAAGAGATGCAGTTAGTACTGCATGAAATTAAGATGGGTGTCTTGCGCCGGGACGCTTTGAAGGCCTTAGCAAAGCGCACCGGGGTGAAAGAACTGCAGTCCTTCGTGGGCACCATAATTCAAGCCGACCAGCTCGGAGTGAGCATCAGCAATGTGCTGCAGTTACAAGCAGACAGCCTGCGGGAGAGCCGCCGCCAAGTGGCTGAAGAAAAGGCCATGCAGGCGCCGGTCAAGATGCTCTTCCCATTAGTGCTGTTCATCTTTCCCACCTTATTTATTGTCTTGCTCGGGCCCGCGGTTCTCCAGATAATTAAACAATTCGCCGCCATGTAGGAGGAACTATGATCTACAATTACTCGCGTCAGTCTGTCGTGTGCCAAGAAGTCGAAATTGCCTCTACCTTCTTTGGGCGTCTTAGCGGATTGATGTTCAGAACAAGCATCAAGGCCACTGCGGGACTGCTCTTAACACCCTGTCGCACCGTCCACACTTGCTTCATGCGCTTTCCGGTTGACGTGGTCTTTGTCGATCGGCACTGCCGCGTGGTGGGTATAGAGATAGGGATAAAACCATGGCGCATAAGTAAAACGCACCGCACCGCTCGATATGCCTTGGAGTTGCCCGCCGGCCGAGTCATTGCGTCCGGCACTCTGGTCGGCGATACACTACTGCCACGGCCATGTCCGGCGTGGCAGTTGTACTGGAACCATGATATAACCCCGCCTTTGACAGTCCATTGCGAAAAGAATACGGCAATGTCCTTGCAATTACAGGGTCGGCGTGCCGTGTCACGCCGCTACCTAGGAAACTGCCGCGTCGCTGCCCGAGAGGTTGTAGCGCCGGCACAAAAGCCGGCGACTTACCCTACCCA
>QLUC01000093.1 GCA_018725275.1 Bacillota bacterium
CGCCTAAAGTGTCTTGACTGCTCGTCTGCATTGTTCAGTTTTCAAGGCTCAAGTTTTTGCCGTTGTTTGCGGCGACGTTTGTAATCATACCACGCTCAATCTACTTCGTCAACAAGCAATTTAATGTCATTTTCTTGCAGAACCGATTGCTCTGTAGTGGATACTGGCTCGCTTGAGGACGCTCCGTTACTATAGCATGACTTCTTCCTCAGATGCAAGCGTTTCTGTTATGATAAGCACAGAGAATTTAAGGAGGTTAGGTATGTCGCCATTACTCGCCCAAGCGCAGGCTTTAGCGCCGGAGATCGTATCTATAAGAAGAGATCTGCACAAAAACCCGGAACTGGGTTTTGCGGAGCATCGCACCGCGCAATTGGTCGCCGATTACTTGACCAAACTAGGGCTTGTCCCGCGAATAATGGCCAACACTGGCGTTGTCGCCACTATCAGCGGCACCAGACCCGGCAAGACCATTGCCTTACGTGCCGATATGGATGCTCTGCCGATCACCGAGCAGGCGGACCATGAGTACGTATCTACCACCACCGGCCTCATGCATGCCTGCGGCCACGATGGCCATACCGCCATCCTCTTGGGTGCAGCCAAGTTACTGGCCACGAACAATGATTTTCCGGGGAATGTGAAGCTCATCTTCCAACCGGCTGAGGAAGGGCCCGGGGGAGCCATGCCCCTCATTAGCGAGGGAGTCCTAGAAAATCCCACCGTGGATGCGATTTTTGGCCTCCACCTAGGCACCTTTGTGGTGCATGCCGGTCAAATTGCCCTGCGCGAAGGCCCGGTGTGTGCGGCCCCTGACACCATCACCATTGTCGTGCGCGGCAAGGGCGGACACGGCGCGCATCCCCATCTCTCGGTAGATGCGGTGGTCGCCGCCGGCCATGTCATAGTCGCTCTGCAGACGATCGTGAGTCGAGAAATTGACCCTCTATCAGCAGTGGTCTTAAGTCTGGGAACTATCAATGGGGGTTACCGCGAAAATGTCATTGCCGATGAGGTTATCATCAAGGGTACCGTGCGCACCCTGTCCCCCGAAATACGCGCCACCATGCCTATGCGCATTGAGCGCGTCATCAGGGGAACGTGCGAGAGCCTGCGCGCCGAATACACATTCTCTTACGAGATGGGTTACCCCGTCCTCATCAATGACCGCGACATGACCAACCTGGTCGAAAAGGTAAGCCAAAGAGTCCTCGGACCAGAAAACACCCTGCGCGCTACCCATCCTTCGATGGGCGGCGAGGACTTTAGCTACTTTGCCGAAAGGGTGCCCGCCTGTTTCTTTTACCTAGGGGCCTTAAACGCCGAGAAGGGCTGCCACTACCCCATTCATCATCCCAAATTCAACTTTGACGAGGATGCCATACCGGTCGGCATGGCCATGCTCGCCGAAATATG
The DNA here is from genome assembly GCA_018725275.1 of Bacillota bacterium. GTDB lineage: Bacteria > Bacillota > UBA994 > UBA994 > UBA994 > BS524. The sequence goes on from QLUC01000093.1 coordinate 1,417, forward strand.
TCTTGAGTATCTACAGGTCAACGCAACACATGCGTAACCCCCACCAGTACAAAGGCCCAAGCATGCAGCCATACCAGCCAATCTCAACAGGTACTTCACGGGCACTACCAAGGCTCTAGCCACCATGTACGCCAAAACCACCAAAAAAAGTCCGGCAATGACTGTGTTTACATTAAGAAAATCTCCCCACTGGCTTATATACTCCCCCTCCTCCTTAAAGCTTATTCGCAGGAGTTAGGAGGCATGCTGATGAGTTTAGGCCTTGACTACGAGCCTGTTTGAGCAAGTACATGTAGCGCTTTTCCGCCGCTTGACTGACATATACGGCATGGTCAATTAGGTCTGGTTCAGAAACATGGTCAAAATACTGCTGCGCGGCCAACCACTCTTTATGGGCATTGTCAATCAGGGCGAGCATATCAGCGGTCGATTTTTCATCGTCCGACATACTCGCCCCACCAATGCCATTCCCTAGCGTATTTATCATATTGACAAGAAAATTGTTTGGCACGGCAAACCCTCCTTCGCCTTTCTAGAAGGAGTATTGCCTTTTTTTATTGTATGCATTCTATGTTCTATACTTCGCGGCGGTTTTCTATGGCCCGGGCTAAGGTCAACTCGTCGGCGTATTCCAGATCGCCGCCGACAGGTAGACCATGCGCCAAGCGCGTCACCTTAATTGCTAGGGGTTTTATCAGGCGTGCCAAGTACAGGGCAGTGGCTTCCCCTTCGATGTTGGGGTTAGTGGCCAGAATAATTTCTCTGACGGTGCCTCCCTCTAGGCGCGATAGTAGTTCGCGTATTTTAAGCTCTTCTGGGCCGATGCCATCCATCGGTGAGATCGCCCCATGCAAGACATGGTAGAGGCCACGAAAGTCATGCGTGCGCTCAATGGCCGCCACATCACGCGGGTCCTGGACAACGCACAGCAGTTCTTCCTTCCTCCCGGACTGTTGGCACAAGGGGCACAGTCCTCCAACGGCCAAGTTGAAGCACTTCCGGCAGTAGCCCACCTTATCCTTCGCTTCGGCAATGGCCGTAACCAGCTCCGTTACCTGTGCTTTATTACGCGACAATAGATAGAAGGCTAGGCGTTGCGCTGTCTTGGGCCCGATACCGGGCAGACGGGCCAGCTCCGCGATCAATTTGAGAATCGGCTGAGGGTAACTATGCACGAGGCACTAAAAGAGGCCAGGTGGCAACTTTAGCCCCGACGTCACCTTGCCCATTTCCGCATTGACCATCTCCTCCGATTTGCGCAAGGCCTCGTTAACAGCGATAATAATTAAATCCTGGAGCATCTCGATGTCACTTTGGTCCAGAGCCTCGGGATTAATTACAATTTCCTTGACTAGTTTGCCTCCGGTCACCACTGCCTTGACCATGCCGCCACCTGCACTGGCTTCAATGGTGCGCTCGTTAAGCTCTTCCTGCATTTTGAGCATACGCTCCTGCATTTTTTGGGCGGCCTTCATCATGTCCTTCATATTTCCCATGTATATTCCCCCTCGTACTAATTGTCTTCTACTATGGTGCCCTGAAATATCTCGAGCACCTGCTTTATCTGCTCCTCGTGCTGCAAGGGTGCTGTGTTGGGCTCGCTACCTGGCATTTTAATCTGCACCTCTACGGCCATATTCATGACTTTGGCGAAAGCTAGTGCCACTTGCTCGAGTTCACTAGCCGCGTTCAAACGTTTAAAGGTGTGCACATTGTTATCTTTCATCTGCAAGATGACGATATTCCCCTCCATGCGCAGCGGCGTGACCGCACCGAGGGTCGCCCCAGTAAGTGGAGCTTTTTGTTTGACGATCTTTAAAACATCTGGCCAAGCCCTAAGCAGTAAGGCTACGCTCCCGCTGGCGGTTGTGCTCACCGGCAGCGGCTCAACTTCTGTCTGCTTTACGGGTACAGGCTTCTTGCGAGTGATATTTTCTGGGCGTTCGGGGCTACTCTCATTGGTCACGGGTTCTTCTCTTGCTGGGAGAGAACCCGTCTTACCGGTCATGATGCCGGACTGCTTCAAAAACATCACTTCTAGACTGAGTTGTTGGTGTGCTCCATAACGGAGTTCGCTTTCGGTGGTTAAGGCCGACTCAATTACCGGGGCGATACTTGACCCCATGGCCTTGGCTATGGTCGCGAATGACGCGACTTGGACGGGCTCATAGCCAAGGTCGACTAGCAAGGGTGGAGAATGCGCCGCTAACAGGAGGAGGCGCAGAGTGGCAATGTAGGAGGAAAGAAGTTGCTGCGCTTCGCGCCCACGTAAGATTTCTTCGTTCAGCTCTGCCAAAACCACCGCCAAATCACCCTTGGTCAAAGCCTCTAAGAGACGCAAGAAAGTCTCCGTCGGCACTCTCCCGGTCACATTCTCTACATGCTCCAAGTCGATGCGCCCACCTTGCCCGATGTGCGCTATGCACTGCTCAAGTATGCCCAAAGCATCGCGCATGGCCCCACCGGCCTGGATAGAAATGAGTCGTCTGGCGGGAATGGCGATCTCGACTCCCTTAGCAGTGGCCACTTGACTAATTCGCTCGCCAATGGCCTCGGCCTGGATACGGCGAAAATCAAAGCGCTGGCAGCGCGAGATGATGGTTGCGGGCAATTTGTGGGGTTCGGTGGTGGCCAGAACAAACAGCACATGAGATGGTGGCTCCTCGAGAGTCTTGAGCAAGGCATTAAAAGCCTCGGGCGTCAGCATATGTACTTCATCGATTATGTAGACCTTGTAGCGCGATTTGCTTGGAGCATACTTGACGTTTTCCCTAAGTTCGCGAATTTCATCGATGCCCCGATTCGAAGCGGCATCGATTTCAAAAACATCTAGGCTGGTGTTTTGCCCAATGCCCACACACGACGAGCAGGCCAGGCAGGGCTCGGGCGTTATCCCCACCTCACAATTGACAGCGCGCGCGAAAATCTTGGCGACGCTGGTCTTGCCTGTGCCGCGAGGGCCTGCAAAAAGCAAGGCATGTGGTACGCGACCCGCCTTAAGCATGTTAGTTAACGTCCTCTTTACATGTTCCTGACCAACCACGTCGGCTAGCGTTGTCGGACGCCACTCGCGATACAATGTCTGGTATGCCAACGCCACACCTCCCAACAATCTTTAGCACCCTTTTATATTTCCCACCGGCTTAGGAATTCCCTGCTTAGTTACGAAAAAGCCGGGACATAATGTCCCGGCCACAATAAATGGCCGCGCCCTGTCTTCGACAATCACTTCCGGTTGTAACCAAAGCAGTTAGCTCGAAGCAGGCTACCCGACGGCACACAAAAGTGTCCACTTACCGCTGCTTCCTTCCGGACCTGACGGGGTTCATGAATTTTTGTTGCGTCGGACCCACTTGTCAACACCACTTACTAAGGGCAAACACCACAAATGAAGGCCTCAAAACAGGCTTCTGCCCTGCTACAGCGGATTGCAGGTTCAGGGCACCGCTAACTCCCCGCATAGCGCGGCCAAAGCAAAACATTCGGTTTGCACAATTGTGCATCCTAAAGCGAACAAAGTCAAGTTGAAAAATTATCTATCTCCCGGTAGCCGCTGGGAAGAACAATGGCTCGCCATGTTTTTCTACCCCGAATTCTTCGATAACCTTTTGGGCTTGGGGCGAGAGCATAAACCTAACGAAGCGAGCCGCCCCTCTGGCGTTGACCTTGGGAAAGCGCTCCGGGTTTACCTGCATGACATGGTAGGGGTTCATGAGCGCGGGGTCCCCCACCACTAATATCTCTAGCGTTAAATTGGCGCGGTGGGCGAGAAAAGTGCCGCGATCAGTCAGCACATAGGCCTGTCGTTCCTCGGCGATCGACAAGGTCTGGCCCATGCCGGTTCCCGACTCAATGTACCATTGCCCGGCTGGCACTACGGCTACCTGCGCCCAGAGGGCTAATTCTTTTTTGTGGGTTCCGGAGTCGTCGCCCCGGCTGACGAAGGGACTCTGTTTTTCGGCAATGCTCCTTAAAGCCGCCCCTGCATCGCCACCGCCGCGCACCCCGGCCGGGTCAGCCTTTGGACCGAGAATGACAAAGTCATTGTACATGACGTACTGACGGTTGATGGCTGCTCCGCTCGCGACAAGCTTTTGCTCTGCTTCCGGGGAGTGCACCAAGAGGACATCGGCTTCGCCCCGCTCGCCCATGGCCAAGGCCTTGCCCGTGCCTACGGACACGGTCTGAACGGTAATCCCTGTTTCCTTTTCAAACAGAGGAATTAGGACTTCCAGTAGGCCGGAGTCCACCGTGCTGGTCGTGGTTGCTAAAATAAGCGGCTGTCGCGGGGCGCAGGCCGTGAGCGAAACCACCAGCAGTAGCACGGCAAGTAGCGGTACAACGATTTTTTTGACCATAATCAAAACCTCCTCTTTCTCGTGTTAAATGTGAAGCATCTCACAAGCGCTCCTTAGCTACTAATTCTGCCCTCGCACCCTCTTCTCCTCCAGGGCATATGCTGATACCACTTCACAAGGTAAAGGAGAGAGGGCCATGGATTATTCGCTGCTAAGTGCCGTGGTGTACCCACAGGTAACTGCTGTGCGCCATAAACGGGGTCGGGTGCGCATGAACAGCTTGCTGAGACGCAAAGTGAGAGAGTTGCTTCGCCTGCAGGAGTATGGGCGGCGTGATGTCTCCGTCTGGGGGGACAATGTTACTGAGCTGAGTGCCAGCGGCATTTTGAGCATCGTGATGAATGTTTACGCTTACCGCCGTCAGGCGGCCCATGGCCTCA
>QLUC01000094.1 GCA_018725275.1 Bacillota bacterium
TTTCCTGCCATAGTGCCAAGCTTCCCTTCAGCTGGACGAAGCCTATGTCGCAGAAAGACCTGTTTTCCGCACTTTGCTCCCCCCGCCATACCTGCAGGAAGCCATCCAACCGACCGCTTACTTGCTTAACAATCTGCTGCTCGAGTTCGGCGCTCTTTTGCTGCCAGATTATTAATGCCTGGTCGTGTCTCTCCTCCCAAGAACCGAAGTATTTAGAATTAACCACCTCAACCATGGCCGAGATTTTCTCCCGGAGCTGTTCTTCTTCTCGCACCAGCCACTGCCGAAATATGTCGGCAGTCTGCTCATTCCAGACTGCCAGATTAGACTGCAGCCAATGCACTGTTTGTTCGGCCTGATCTTGCCTCCAGGCGCTGTTTTCGACTTCTACTTGCCTTATTACTTGCTTCTTCCATTCCACGATTTCGGCCCGCAGTCTATCCGCTACCTCCTTCTGCCACCATGATGCTTCGTTATGTGCCTGCAGCTGTTGCTTTTGCAGCATATCAAGCAGTTCCTGGCGCCATGCTTCCCTCAGAACAGACCACTCTTCTTTTTCAAGCAAACAATGGGTATCAAGGGTCGCCTTCTGCATCGCGAGACTGTCGGCCTGCAAAGTTGCCAATTGCTGCGTCATGGCAGCTACTTGCGCATCGCGAAGCTCCTTTTCGAGCTCGGCAAAGCGCCCCCTTTCACGATGCATTACTTCTTGCTCGCGCCATTCCACCTCCAATTCTCGCAATTCCTGGCGCAATTTCTCGCCCCACTCGATTTCAAGCTCCGCTAACCTACCATTTTGTTGTTCTTGCCATGCTGCCTCGCGCTCGTCAATGTCCTGGCGTAATTTGGTGATGCCAAGTTGCAGGTCGGCACTTACCCGCCGTTGATTCTCGCGCAACCAATCTAGCGCCTTACTCTCACTCTCATTTTTCCGTTGCATTAGCCAATCATCTTCGAGCTTGGCCTGTCTATCGGCGATGGCTTCAAGCAGTTTTCTTTCCTGTTCGTCAATTCTCGCCCGTTCGACCTTGCGCCATTCGACATCTAGGAGCCGTTGCTCCTTTTCGAGCGCCTCATTCACTTGTTTTTCGCGCTTCAAACGCTCATTTTCTAGACGCTTACGCCATGACAAGGTGCTTTCCGTTGGAATCTCCTTCTCAACCGGGTTTGCGGCTTTTTTTTTGGGCATGCTTTCCCCTCCCCTTTGGCAGTTCATCATATCTTATGCAAAAAGGGGGGTTCCGTGAAGCCAAAATATTCGTTGGTGTCATAAACACTGAATCTGTGCTAAGATGAACTGGAATGTTTACTGTTTCTACAAAGCTAGGGAGGATAAACCCATGTTCAATTACGTTTTTGTCATACTCTTAGCGGCCATGTGGTGGATTGTATTCCTTCTACCTGTTCCCAAAAAGAAAAAGAACAAAGCCCGTCTCTTATTTGTGGTCCGCTCAGCGGGGATTTGGTGGGTCCTTGGCATGTCCTATAATTTCTTGGGTTTTCTCATGCCAAATAGGTCCTTGCTCGGAGTGTTCGATAAAATATTACTATATACGATTGCCCTTCCCTGTCGCTTGGGTATAGGCCTCGAAAATGCCCGAGTGAATGCCTTTGCCCTGGCTCGTTTCGACTTGGCTCTCGCCATGATACTCGGTTTGCCTTGGGCGCTTATCGGCAGCTTCTTCATCTATGGCGCCATTGCCGGCGTGAGAAAGAGCCGTCTTGTAGGGCAACGCCGAGATTTATCAAGCATGTAGCGGCCGCAGGCTGAAGGAGGACTTAGCAATGCAGATAAAAGTTACTCTTGTGCAGATGGACATTGCCCTCGGCGACAAGGAACAGAACCTGTCTCGGGCGCGCCAGCTAACGGCCCAGGTCGCGAAGAGCCATTTTATCTTATTGCCGGAACTGTGGAACACCGGCTACGCCCTCGAGCGCGCCAAAGAGCTGGCCGAAGGCGAAAGAGGCCCCTCGACCGACTTCATGACCCACTTAGCACGGCAGACTGAAGCATACGTGGGCGGCTCGTTGTTGATGCGTCGCCATGACCACGTATGTAACACTTTTGTCTTAATCGCCCCTAGTGGCCAAATTGTCGCTACCTATGATAAAACTCATCTGTTCAAGCTCATGAACGAGGATAAATATTTAAGCCCAGGTAAATCACTTGTCGCTGTACCCACTGCCTGGGGTCAGGTCGGGCTGGCCATTTGTTATGACCTGCGGTTTCCGGAAATTTTTCGTCAATATGCCGACGTGCCAGTCGATTTCAACTTACTCGTGGCCGAATGGCCACTGCCCCGCCTGGAACACTGGCGTACCCTCGTGCGCGCCCGGGCCATCGAAAACCAATGTTACATGCTGGCGTGTAATCGCGTCGGGCATGACCCTAGCAATACCTTCTTCGGGCACTCCCTCGTTGTTGACCCCTGGGGAGAAATTTTGCTCGAAGCAGGCGACAGTGAAGGGGTATTTACGGTCGAAATTGATACGGCGAGCCTCATGACGGCGCGGGCCAAAATTCCGGTGTTAAGTGACCGGAGACGGGATTTATAGGCAACTCGTTTTGGCCTAAGACAAGGACCAGCTACTGATAAAAGCTCGCCATTTTACTGAGGCTCCTTTGGAGGCTATCCCGAAGCGAAGTAGGCTCTAGCACTTCCGCGTGTTCGGCATAGGTGAGTACCCAGCGTTGAAATTCCTCAAGACCCTCGATTTCCGCGGAAAAGATGACGCTTCCATCAGGGCTAGCCTCAATTTTCTGAGTGGGGTGCCACACGCTTTCGGCTATGAACCTCGACACAGGAGGGGTAAACCTCACCCGCACTGTGTACTTGTCGCCCTTGATCATACTCCAAGCCGAGCCGAAAAAAGACTGCACATTGAAGTCCGCCAACCTTTGAAAGCAACGCTCCGACATGTTTAATTCCTTGATGCGATCAACACGAAAGACCCTCACTTGCTCGCGGAGGTGGCAATAAGCTATCACATACCAGGCCCCTTTGATGCTGTACAAGTGGTAGGGGTCTATTTCTCGCAGTTCGGCACGGTCGCGATAGAGAGTATAGTAGGTAATGCCCACGCCTTGGTGGTGCGCGATGGCCTGCGTTAATTTGTCTAAATATTCATTGCAATCTGTTTCATCGCCGGTTCTTTCGGCTACCAGGCTGATGTAGGGCAGCGTTTCTATGATCACCTCTCGCTGCTCCGGCCCTAGCATTAGCGTGAGTTTTTGCAGCGCTGCCGCTAGGGCAGTGGCGTAGGGCAACTCATTGTTCTCGAGTGCCAGAGACCCGGCCACCATGAGGGCATACAACTCCTCCGTGGATAATTCCTTGGTAGGCTTTCTTTCCTGCGCTGCGCGGCGAAAACCTCCATTGCTACCTGGATAGGCCTCAACTTGAAAACCGCTTTCCTGCAAGGCATCAATGTCGCGATAAATAGTGCGCCTACTAGTCTTAAATAAATCTGCTAGTTCCTGCGCCCGCACCGTCCCCCGCTCTAGGATTAAATCCGCAATTTGCGCCATCCTGCCCGCTTTCTTTCTCATTCCACATACCCCCTTTGTTGCAATATTCCCTGCTCAGAGGTCAATTCCTGCTCTAGGGCTTTCTTGGTTTCCACGCCGGTCGCACCCCGGTTACTTCGCAGATAAATGGTGAGAGCCCGAAGAGATCTTCCTCTGAGAGATCCACGAGCGAGCATTTCCCAAGAGCCTGCAACCCCTGCGACAATTCCTCCCGACAAGCCTTGAGGAAATTACCTAGGTGTTTCGCACCCTGCTCTACATTGAAGCGCGAGGCGTAGCGACCGGTGTACCACACCACTTCGGTCGGCGGTTCGTAGGGCAGGGCCTTCAGAGTCTGCGTATGAGCTACCGCAAACAGTGCCGCCGTCCCGATGTAGACGGCATCCGCACCGAGTGCCATGGCCTTGAGAAAGTCCCCCGGGGTAAAGAGACCACCGGCAACGATGAGACTGACTCTCTCCCGAGCGCGCAATTTTTCTAACTGCCGCACTGCCCGGCAGAGCGCCATGACGGTAGGCAGACCAAAATCATCCTGCAGAGTAGGTGAGGACCCCTTGGTGGCGGCCTCTGCACCATCGATGGCGATAAAATCAACGCCACTCTTTACTAAGAAGGTGATATCCTGCTCGATGTCCATGCCCGCCGCAATTTTTGCCCCAATGGGAACTCCACCGGTTATCCCCCGCAATTATTCAATAAAGGCACCAAAATCGGCAGGGGTGGCGTCTATATCAGCAGGCTCAATCCTATGCCCCACTCCTCCCATCGCCCCTTGCCCAATTTAGATCTCAATGGCATCAGCCTGCACAAGTTCCTCTAGCGCCTTACCCCAAGTGGCACGATTATACTGCAAAATGTAATGTCTGGCTGCCAGACGCTCGGCAGGGAGGAAGGGCCCTTCGCCACCATTAATAGCCGCGCCCCCCAGAGTAGCACCCTTAGCGAGAGCCACTTTGACCTTAGCACTCAGGGCCTCGCCATACGCCATAGCCGCAACGATAATCGGCGTTTGCACCTTGAGGGGCCTCTTAGCGCGCGGAGAGCCGAGGGGTCTAGCTATCGCCGCTCCCTTTTCGGCACGCAGATTTGCTTCTATGATATTCTGTACGCCAACGCGCTTGCTCGCCGAATAAAACTCCGCCAAATTTTCATCATAATCATCTGTCATAACGCGCGTCATTGCCCAGCGCGTGGCCTGTTGACCCACAAAGCGCATCACCCAAACGGCCCCGAACTTTGCTAGCAGGGAAGCCCCTAGGCGAGAAGCCAATCTCCCTAGTTCCGACTTACTCATCTCCACTTTTTTCACCTCACTCCTAGCATGCCAAATTTACTACAAAAGAAGTCGTAGGAGCGTGAAACGGTGGGTATTCGTGATTCATGGTCCATTGCCTTGTCGTAGTTGCGTTGTGACAAAACAGGAGGGAAAATATGAAGACTAAAATTACGCTAGACGACTACTACTCGCTCCTTACCCCGAGCCAGCAGCAAATGTCGCCGGATGGGCGCTATGTGGCCTACGTGCTGCAGGGGTTCCGCAAAAAGGAAAACGACCGCTACCAAAACCTTTGGCTGGTGGCGACAGATGGCAGCAGCCCGCCGCATCGGTTAACGCGGGGCACAACCAAGGATAGCGCGCCGGCATGGTCGCCGTGCGGCCGCTACTTGGCGTTCATCTCTACCCGTGCACACGAGCTTGAGGTCGCGAGCACCTTAGCCGAGGCCGAAACGCAAGACGAAAGCAAAAAGGCTGGCCAAGGTAGCGACGATAAGCCGCGCCCGCAGCTTTGGGTGCTGGACATGCGCTATGGCGGTGAGCCGCGTCAGATTACGTGGCGCGAGGAAGGGATAATCGAGTTTGACTGGTCACCGTGCAGTACGCAAATCGTCTTCGCCTCGCGCGATCCCGACGAAAAACAGCAGGCGTACTTAAAGAGCATTCGTGGCAAGGACAAGGACGGTGAAAAGGGACCGCTAGTTATTGATCGCATGCAGCACAAGCACGATGAAGAGGGCTACCTCGATGACGTTAAGTCGCACCTTTTCGTGGTCGGGTTACAATCGAGGCAGGCAGTGCGCCTTACTGACGGTCCATGCAAAGAAACAGAGCCACGCTGGTCCCCCGACGGCCAATGGATTGCCTTTGTGTCTAACCGCACCGGTGATGCCGATAACAACCGAAGAAACGACCTCTGGCTGACAAACCCAAGCGGAGACACGGTTGGGCGGCTCACTCACGGTGACGTAAACGCGAGCTGGCCGCGCTGGTCACCCGATAGTCGCCGTTTAGCATTTGTCACCACGCTGCAGCCGGAAAACGCCTATGTCCTGCGTCACCTCGCCGTAGTTGATACAGCCACAGCTGAGCCAGTGGGAGAATTAACAGCCTCTGTCGGTCAGGGATGGAGCGCAATTGGCGGAGTCGTACCTGATGCGATTCAAGGCGGAGCGGCGGAGAGCGCGCGAGTCTACCCCATACCGCTAAAGCGCACCCCTTGTACCTTGCTGACGAAGGACCTAGACCGCACGGTCGTAGGTTCTCCT
>QLUC01000095.1 GCA_018725275.1 Bacillota bacterium
AATATTTGTTAAATTTTGTCGCACTGAGGTTATCACCCTGTGAGGGACTGAGAAAATGCCACCATAACGCTAGGCAAGCCGCGGATTGAGTGGAGCTAAATGAAATCCAGAATGTACGACAGAAGGAAGGTAGGCCATTTTTTGGATGACAAAACAGACGACACACCATTGGTGTGTCGCTACGAAAACCCTCCTAATATACCCCCAACAATGAATCAAACCAAATAACCCCCATGTGCGTTCCGCAGTACTCACGCCGGGGCGTTTTAGATGTTAGGAGCACATTCAAAAGCCAAAAAGCACCTATTTTGGAGCCAACTATAGCAAGGAGGTCCACTATTGGATGCGATCTGAAGTATGGCAGGTAAGTCTGCATTGAGTTGTAGAACCAAACAGATGAGGTACAGCTAGTCGGCCGAGCAAGAGAATTGCAACCGCTTGCTCTTATCGTGCGGTTGGCTTGCGGATAGAAAATCAAAACCCTGAACCCGCGTAAACCCAGCGCTCGTGGCCGCTTTGGCTATGTCGGTCGGTGTGAAATAACGCTGGAGGTGTACTTCGTCAAAGCGAGACCAACTATTCTCGTTGTCTCGTAAAAATCCTGTCAGTCTATGGGTGATGAGTGTGTCATGGAGGGCGACGCTCCAGAGGTAGCAACTCTTAACCCCGACACGGTTGCGCTCAGGTCGCTCGCTGAATTCTGCCATGCGGCCGGGACCATGAACGTCAAAAAGCAGGAGGCCATGTGGTTTTAGCAAGGCCCTTGCGCCATGCAAGAACTGCTCCAGCTCGTCATAGCTCCTCAGGTAGTTAACCGCATCGCAAGCCGCCACGATGAGGTCATAACTCCCAAGCGCCTTTGGCAGGCTACGCATATCAAGCAACATGAAGCTCACATTTTTTCTGTCGCGGAGCTTGGCTTCAGCCTGAGTGAGCATTGCGCCTGACAAATCTGAGGCGAGCACCGCGTGCCCGTCCTTGGCAATTTCTTTGGTGAGATTGCCTGTGCCACAACCGAGCTCCAAAATGGACTGACTGTCCCCTATGGCGAAGGTGGTGCGCAGATAGTGCCACCAGGCAGAGTAGTCGAGGTGGCGCATCCACTCGTCGTAGACCGCGGCCATCGAACCATAGGCACCGGTCATAGCGGCACACTCACGGCTTCGCCCCACAGTCTCTCTAGGTTGTAGAAATCTCGCGTTTCTTCGTCAAACACATGGACTATCACCGCCACATAGTCGAGCAATATCCACTTACCAAAAGGGTCGCTCTCCTTGCCCTGCAGCTTAGCGCCAGCTAGCGAGAGCCCATCTACTACATGGTCCGCTAAAGCTTGCGTATGCGTGCCCGAACTTCCACTCACCACTACAAAGTAGTCAGTGACCACCGATACTGCTCTGAGATCTAAGATAATGGGCCGGAGACCCTTTTTATCGAGGGTGAGTGCCGCGGCGAGCCGCGCAACTTCGAGTGCGCTAATGTCTACTCCTCCTATCTGAAATAGTCAAGCCCTAGGACAATAGTCACATCGCTGTTGCGGGCGCCGGCCTCGCTGACCAACTGCCCCTGACCAAGGGCACGAAAAACCATCTGACCGGCCGCGTCCCGCCTTTGATGGGCGGTAATTCGTGTCTTCTCCACCGTTTCGGGCACGGTCTCTAGCCCGATGACGTTAAAGCCCCGCCGGCGTAGCGCCTGCGCGACGCGCTGCCCGGCAGCATTGCCGGTGGCATCACGAATCATCACGGTAACTTCTTTAGTCTCCTCCAGGCTGTTATGCCAAAAATGTGCGCTAAGGAGGTTGTCTAACGCGTCATTGTCAAGGAGCCAGTAGCTCCCACCATTAATCCAACCGTCAGTGCCAGGCATCATCCACATCTGCACCTTATCCGGACCGATTTGGTCTAACTGCGGGAGATGCCGGAGGACGGTCGCAGCATCGATGTTGGTGCGCACATTGCTTAAGGCGATGGAAACGAGCTCATTAACTCTTAGCAAATTGCTCGGTCGAAGGGCCGTTTTGAGCGTAGCCAAAAGGAAGGCCTGCTGACGCTTGACGCGACCGATATCGCCATCAGCACCGCGGTAGCGCACATATTGCATGGCTTTGTCGCCATCTAAGGTCTGTTGCCCCATCCGCAGGTTAATAACTAAATCCTGGTAGGGATCACGGTAGTTCATGTTCTTCTCCACAAAAATGTCTACCCCGCCGATAGTATCGACCAGTTGGCTGAAGGCATCAGTCTCGACACGCACATAGTAATGTATGGGCAAATCTAGTAGTAGTTCCACAGTGGATACAGCCAACATGATGCCACCATGAACATGGGCATGCGTAATTTTGTCTAACCGCTCCCGTCCCGGGATCCGCACCCGACTATCACGCGGTATGGATAGCACGTTGACGAGGGAGGTGGCCGGGTCAAAACTCACGACAATAATGGTATCTGTGCGTAGCGGACCCCTTTTCCCACCGGGGAGAAGCCCGGCGTCAGCGCCAAGTACGAGCACATTCACTCGCTCATTGACCATTGGGGGGGCGAGAGGAACGGCGCCTTCGGACTCAGGAATGACGCTGAGACTGTTTAGTAAAACAACGGTGGTACCCACCATGCCACATATCAATAGCCCCAGAGCGGCACTCAAATATCGCAACACCTTGTGCATAAAAATTCTGCCTCCCATAGCTCATCTCAACATAATAATATCCCTAAATGCTCCCTAGAGATAGTGCCAAAATTTATAAGCACCTATGCTCGGTAGAGTTTGTTTTTATAAATGTAATTTTCTACGGCATCCGGAACGAGATAGCGAATCGATTCCCCGGCCCCTACTCGCCGCCGCACGTCCGAAGAAGAAATGGCCATGGCGGGCACCGATATTAAGTGGATGTTACCTTGACTACGAAAACGAGCTAGGTCTTCCTTGGCTAGGTAGTGCTCAAGCGTAAAGCCGGGACGACTAGCGGCCACAAAGTGACAGGCCTGCAGCAATTCTTGGGCGCGATGCCATGAAAGAATGTCCCGCATGACATCAGCACCCGTAATGAAGTACAGCTCAGCCGTCGCTCCGAACTCCGCGGATAGCTGCCTAACGGTTTCAAAGGTGTATGAATGACCGGGGCGATCGATTTCAATGCGCGAAATCTGAAAAGCGGGGTTACTGGCAATGGCCAAGAAGGTCATGAGGTAGCGATGCTCGGCCCCGGTCACGGCGCGGTCCGACTTGTGAGGGGGTTGACCCGAGGGGACAAACAGCACTTGCGACAAAGAAAACTGGTGGCGGGCAGCCTCTGCCGTAACGAGATGCCCAAGGTGGATGGGGTCAAAAGTCCCCCCCATTACTCCTATCCGCATGCCACACCTCCCCTAGATGGGTTCATCATCATAAAAATTAAACTCCGCCTGCCCAATCCGCACCGGGGCACCCTCGGTTATGCCGGACTGCCTGAGGAGCTCAAAGACTTTGAGTTGCTTGAGTGAGCGCTGCAGGCGCATGACCGAGTCATCATCATCAAGGTCGCACCGCGCAATTAGCCTCTCCACCTCGGTACCTTGCACCACAAAGACCCCATCTTGCTCGCTGACCGAGAGGGGCACGGCGGTTACCAGCTCAGGCAATTGGCCCACTTCATGGATGCTCGGCACAGGGGCTGCCTCCACTAACTCCATGACCCGATACAAGAGGGGCATGACTCCTTCCCCGATGACCGCGGAAATGGGAAAGACCTGAAGACCCAAAGCCTCTACTTTGGCGATGAGGATTTGCAGTTCCTCATCCTCCATGGCGTCAATTTTGTTCAAAGCGACTACCTGCGGTCGCTCTGCTAAAAGGGGGGAATAGCTGGCCAGCTCCCTGTTGATGGTGGCAATGTCTGCTACAGGGTCGCGACCCTCAGTGCCGGCAGCATCAACCACATGGATGAGAACTCTGGTTCTTTCGATGTGCCGCAAAAACTCGTGCCCAAGACCCTGCCCAACATGAGCTCCCTCAATCAAACCGGGGATATCGGCCATAACAAAACTTTTCTCCCCGACGGCCACTACCCCCAAGTGTGGTTCGAGGGTGGTGAATGGGTAGTCGGCAACTTTAGGGCGCGCTTTAGAAACGACCGAGAGCAAGGTAGATTTGCCGGCATTCGGAAAGCCCACCAGCCCTACGTCGGCAATGCTCTTTAACTCGAGGCGAATCTCACGTTCCTGCCCCGGTTCACCCTTTTCGGCATAGGTGGGAGCCTGATGAACCGAGGTAGCGAAGCGCGCGTTACCCCTCCCACCGCGGCCGCCGGCAAAGAGCAAAACCAACTCGCCTAGCTGCGACAGATCGGCGAGAACCACATTGGTTTCTTGATCGAAAACAACCGTTCCCGGTGGCACGCGCAGCATGAGGTCCTCGCCTGCCTTGCCGTGGCGGTTTTGCTGGCCGCCCTTCATGCCATCCTCGGCGCGATAATTCTTCTTGTAGCGATAATCCATCAGAGTGTGCGCGTTAGCATCCGCCACAAGGTAGACATTTCCGCCGCGCCCTCCATCACCGCCGGCCGGACCACCTTCCGGAACGTACTTTTCCCGCCGAAAGGCTCGGGCACCATGGCCACCGTCTCCGGATTTGACGGTAATGCGCACTCTATCAATAAACATGTTTCCTCATACCCCGTTCCCCTGATGTGCAAATAATTTGGACAGCTCCTTTGCCGCCAAAGCATACCTGCCACTCATTATGTTCGCCCGTTAGCTCGAGCAATACTTCCTTTTGCCCCCTCGCGACAGCTAGTCCCCGGTAGTAGGTCCACAAAGTGGCCAGCTGGTGTTCCCAACTTGGCCAGTTCGCACCAAAATGCTCTAATCTGCCGGTTGTGTCTATCATGAACCGCATGCCGCTTTGTTCAGCCTCGGCCCACATGACAAACAAAAAACAACTCAAAGGCACATTGTTAAGATTAAAAATTTGGCTTGCTGTAAGAATCCGCTCGGTAACTTTGTCTAATTTAGCCACCACCTGCTCCCGCGACTTCTCAAGTTGCAGGTACCCATAGACAATTTGCAAATCGTTCTGCAGATCGTGGCGAAAAATTTTAAAACAGTCCGCGATTAGAAGGGCATACTCGGGCACTTTCGCGCCTTCATCACCTAAGAAAAGAACCCGGCTATCCGGGTTCTTGTCAGTACACACTAGTTTGCGCCGAGAGCATAGACGCTGACCTTCTTGCGGTCTTTGTCTAAACGCTCGAAGGCAACTTTTCCGGTAACAAGGGCAAAGAGAGTGTCATCACTGCCAATGCCGACATTGGAACCAGGGTGCACCTTAGTGCCGCGCTGGCGAACCAAGATCGTTCCTGCATTGACGCTCTGCCCATCTTGACGCTTAACGCCCAGTCGTTGTGAATGGCTGTCGCGACCATTTCTAGAGCTACCTACACCTTTTTTTTGTGCCATTATTGCACCTCCCTAGTTAACAGTAATTGACTCAATTATGACCTTAGTGAATGGTTGGCGGTGACCGTTCTTTTTACGGTAGCGTGACTTGGCCTTGTAGCGAAAGATGATGATTTTCTTCTCCTTGCCCTGCTCGGTCACCTTAGCTGCCACATGCACATTGGTCAGCAAAGGCGTTCCGAAGGCAACTTCGCTCCCCTGACCAACCGCGAGCACGTCACTAAACTGCACTACGTCGCCGACTTCGGCCGCTAACTTTTCTACAAAAATGATACTGCCCTGCTGCACTCGGTACTGCTTACCACCTGTTTCGATAACTGCAAACATACTGGCACCTCCTCTATTGACTCGCCGTCCTCCGGGGGCCAATGGCACTTAAACCCTTGACGAGCGGTACTCGGTTGCTCTCGCCAGAAACAGCAACCTTACAAGTAGTTATTCTATCATGCTTGGGGCAGGCGGTCAAATGATACTTACGCCGAATTCATCCGCCTCTCGCAACCAGCGATACACCAGAACCATGAAGGTTGCAGTGAATGGTTGCAGCAAGGTAATAAGATACGGCTGGACCGCAAAAGGCAACAATAACTCCAAAATGTAGGCCCCCTACAGCTATTAGCAC
>QLUC01000096.1 GCA_018725275.1 Bacillota bacterium
TGGTACGATTTTTTGAGGTTAAGCGCGGGCAATGAGATTCCCCCAAGTAGACATAGACTATGCCCCCGCCGGATATACTCCCAAGGGGGGTGTATATCTTGCGGGGGCAGTCCTATCTTTGTACGATGGTCATCACTGGTGCGGTTTTATTGCTTGTTGGCGCTGGGCTGTACTACGCCTTCGTTTACACGCCCGCCGTGGGGACAGGTTCTCCTCAGTACCGGCTCTACTTTGCTAATCGCGAGGCTACCGAAGTGGTCGGCGAAAAAAGGGCGCAGAAAGGAGTGTTAACTGGCGAAACCATAATCGAGGAGCTCATCAAGGGACCAAAAAGCAAACACCTGTCTGGTCCAAGGCAGAATTGCCTATGTCGACTTTTCCCGCGAGGTCAAAGATAATTTTGGCGGGGGACGGCGAGCGAATTGATGCTGGTATACTCGGTAATAGCATCTCTGACTGAGCTTCCAGAAATAGCCGCCGTGCAGTTCATGGTGGAAGGCAAGGTGGAGGAGAGTATCTGGGGACATATTGATACCAGTAGCCCGCTAATGCCTGACGAGCATTTTATAGCCAGATAAACCAAAGGAAGGCCGCTCCGATGGTGACTGCCACTATTGTCGTCGGGAGACCAATTTTCATAAATTCACCAAAGGAAACGTTGTATCCTTCGCGCTTAAGCATGCCGACCGCCACGACGTTGGCCGAAGCACCGATGGGAGTGATATTGCCCCCGAGGCTGGTGCTGAGGACGAAGGCAAACATAAAGAGCAGCGGGTTCACATCCATGCGCTCGGCGAGTAGCTGAGCCACCGGCAGCATGGCGATGGTATATGGGATATTGTCTACCAAGGCCGAGACTGCCACCGAAACCACAACTATGAGTAAGAAGGCGATGAGCAAGGAGTCGCCGGCCACGGCGGTCATCAGTGTGGCTACTTCGGTGATTACTCCGGTCACGGTAAGGCTGCTGATTAAGACAAAGAGCCCCGCTAACAAAAAGAAAGTCTGCCAGTCAAGCCTTGACAACTCCATGGCGAATAAATCGGTGCTGTGGTTCCAGAGAAGGGCGATGAGCCCTATGGTCACGGCGATTATCCCGGGCAAGAAGTCAATGCGACCGGGCACAAAGGAAGAGCCGGACAAGGTCACCACGAGCAGGAGGATAAGAAGCGACGGCGTCCAGGAATGGACCACGGGCAAAGCATTCTTGCTCGCGGTGCCCTTGGTATTACGCAAAAACTTATAGACAATAGCCATAGCCACGACAAAGCCAATTTGGACGGCGAAGAATATGCCGGGTCGGTCGTTAACCCAGAAAAAATCAAGAAAGGTCAAATTGGCCGCGGTGGCCAACAAGATGCTCGGGGAATCACCGATCATGGTGGCCACTCCCTGCATATTGGCGGCAATCGCCACCGAGATAAGCACCGGCACCGGCGAGGCCTTGACTTTACGCGCGGTCTCTAAGGCTAACGGGGCGACAATAAAGACGGTGGCCACATTCTCTACGACCGCGGACAGAAGGCCGGAGAAAATCACAATGGCGAGAAGAGAAAGCGCTGCGCTACCCGAGGCATTGACCATGCGGGTGGCCATATAGGCCGGAGCCCCGGAGGCCACAAACAGCTCGGCTAAAATCATGGTACCGAAGAAAAGACCCAAAACATTCCAATTTAGGGCTTGCCACGCCTGTTGCGGCGAGATGATGCCAAGCAGAATTAGGAGTAGCGATGCTCCCCAAACAAAGTAGAGAGAGCGCTCCCTTTTAAAGATCAGCAGGAGATAGGTCAGGCCGAAAACTAATATGGCGATAGCTTGGTCGCTCATGTAGAACCTCCCATATTCAATCTAGGCAGACAAAAAGACCTCTGCCCCCTACAGGACAGAGGTCTCGCTACAAAGTCGTACCTTGTGCAGAGCCGGCGCCAAGGCGCGTGATGACGACCCATGCATTACTAGCTACTCCCCTCGTGTCTGGTTTAGTATAGCAGACATACCTATTGACTTCAACACTCCCGCGGTTTTGGCTGATCAAATGGCACGGCGTCACATTGACAAGCCAAGCAACTAGAACGATAATTAGGGTTATAGATGTAGGCGAGGGTGAGTGCATGGGCTCGATATTGGTAAGAGGCGGAACACGTTTAAAGGGTGAAGTGCCCGTTAACGGGTCTAAATATGTAGCGCTCGCGGCTATCCCTGCCGCGCTTTTGGCCGATAGCCCGGTGGTTATTGAAAACCTGCCTGATTTAAGCGATGTGCGGGTTTTTTGTGATATTTTACGGGGATTAGGGGCCACTGTTTCTTTTGCGGGTGGGGTTGCGACCATCGATCCGCATGGTTTCCGACCTGGGGTTCCCGCCCCGGCTTTAGTGCGGAAGTTGCGCGCTTCATATTACTTGCTTGGAGTAATGCTAGCTCGTTTCGGTGCCGCAGACGTAGCGCTGCCCGGCGGCGATGACATTGGGCCGCGACCCATCGATCAGCATGTCAAGGGCCTGTGTGCCCTAGGGGCAACCACGAGCATTGAGCATGGCCACATTAAAGCCACCTCCACCGGATTAAAGGGAACCACAATCTATCTCGATGTAGCCAGCGTCGGGGCGACAATAAATATTATGCTTGGCGCTGTGCTCGCAGAAGGGCAGACCTTGATTGTCAACGCTTACCCTGCGCCGTGGATTATTGACCTCGCCAATATGTTAAACGCGATGGGCGCAAAGGTGTATGGTGCGGGCACCGAGACCATACGCATTCAGGGGGTAACGAAACTACACGGTTGCCAGCATGCTATTATCCCCGACCAAAGTGAAGCCGCCACCCTCATGATTGCCGCGACTCTCACGGGCGGCGATGTGACCCTGCACAATATCATCCCGTTGCATTTAGGGGCGGTCATAGCCAAGTTGAGGGAGACCGGGGCAGTAATTCTGCCTGCGGAAGATAGCGTTCGTCTTATCGGCCCGAGGCGTCCAACCGCGGTCAATGTCAAAACCTTGCCGTATCCCGGTTTCTTTACGGATTTTCAGGCCCCGATGAGCACACTCTTGACCATGGCCGAGGGTACCAGCTTAGTTACCGAGACTATCTGGGAGGATCGATTCAAGCATCTTGAGGAGCTGGCGAAGATGGGGGCCAAAGTGCGCATTGAGGGGCGCACCGCCTTTATTGAAGGGGTCTCTCAGTTGACCGGGGCCCAGGTGCGTGGCACGGACCTGCGAGCGAGTGCGTCTTTGGTCATGGCCGGTCTAGTCGCCGCCGGGACAACAGAGGTTGAGGGTATTGAACATATGGACCGGGGTTATGAACGATTCGATGCCAAACTGCAGCTTCTGGGTGCTGACGTAACTCGGACAGAATGAATCCAAAAAATATGAAATAAAGCAAAATTATTACCCAACCAGAAAGGGTTACGAGGGGTCTCTGTAGAATACCCATGTTGATGTGGCATGGAGGATGATGGCGATGATTGCAGGAAAACGATGGGCGTATTTAAGTTTCGGAGCTCTGTTGGCACTCTGCTTGTCTGTGGCAGGGGCTTTCCTGTGGCATGCCCCTGAACTAACCGTTTCCCTAGCGGTATTGCTCCTCGCTGTAGGGGCCACCATCTATTATGGTTGGTGGGTCATGGGCATGGCCATCAAGGAAAGCGGCAAGCACCGTTTGAAAATTTCGCGGCTGCAGATTGCGCTACGGCAGGCGCGGCGACTGGTCTCGGCCAGCGAGATAATTATGTCGCAACCCGATGCCTCGGCAGTGGTCGCCACGGCCGCACAACATGCCATGGAGGTTGTGCGCGGAACGGGAGTAGGCATCTGGTTTGAGAGCGGGGAACGTTTTGAGCGGGCGGTAGCAACTCTGTGGCCCCAGAACATTTCGCAGCGGAGTATTAGGGCCCGCAGTCACTTGGAGCAAGACTATTTTTATGAGGCGGGGCACAATGTCTTGCTGGTCTCTTTCGCCGTTCAGGAGGACCGGGGTTTGATTGCCGTTGCGGTTAAAGGCCCGCGGCGCAAGTACAAGGCCACTTTGACGACCTTGTCCACTCTCGCCAAGGGTCTGCGCATTGCCCTCATCAACAATAGAGCTATGGAATCACTGCGAGTGTCAGCAGAGCATATGTCGCTGCTCAATGAGCTGGGGCGACGCTTTTCGTCGAATCTAGGACTTGAGGACCTATTTAGTTCCATGTATCGCGAAGTGCGTCAAGCCATGGACGCCGAGGCCTTCTTTGTGGCGTTGTATGATGGTGACAAGTTAGAAATCGACCTCCGCTATATCTTCGACCAGGGGGCTAGAGTGGCTCCTATGAGGTATATGCTCAATGATGGCCCTACCTCGCGTGCCGTCAAGACGCGCCAGCCCGTGCTCTACCATGCGGATGCCCGTCTTATTCCGGGGGTAACGATGCTAGGCAATATGGACACCGTTGTTCAGTCAGTATTGGTTGTGCCGGTGGTGTTTGATCAAAAGGTCATCGGGGCAATCTCCGCCCAGAGCTATAATCCTAATGCCTATTCAGACGACCATGTGCGACTGCTGTCTATTATTGCCAGCCAAGCAGCCATGGCCATTGATAACGCGCAGCTTTACGAGCAGACTGTCGCCATGGCCATGACTGATGGCATGACGGGCTTAGCTAACGCTCGCTCGCTCCACGAGGCCCTAGCGAATATGCTGGAACAGGCCAAGGTCTATGACCGTGAGGTTTCCCTGCTCCTGCTCGATTCAGACTGTCTCAAGCAAATAAACGACCGGTTCGGCCACTTGGCCGGCGATGACCACATTTGCAGACTAGCTGAGGCGCTAAGGACTAACGTCCGCCTAGGGGACTTGGTTGCTCGCTATGGTGGCGACGAATTTGTGGTGGCGCTGCCTAGCACCGGCATTGACGAAGCTCGTTTTATAGCCGCCCGCATTTTGAACACGGTGCGGCAAACGAGGCAGCAGTGGGGAGATATCACCATACCGGTGACGACGAGTGTAGGCGTGGCCACCTTTCCCTACGACGCCGAGAATGTTGATGAACTCATCCGCGCTGCCGATGCCGCCATGTATCGTGCTAAGGAGGCCGGCAAGGATAGAGTTGTCTATATCGGGGACCCCACTACCGGACCCGTCTAGCTTTGCCGCTGACACTCATAATGTCGATGGCGATGACCGTAGTCCTAGCCATCCCCGTGGGGGAAACAGGAGCAAATTCCCCCACGGCGTGTTTTTCGGTGAGGGCGGTAAGGGCGAGGAACTTTTCGCTAGGTTCTTCCACAAAGCGTGCCACTCCGGTGATGAGGGCGCTACGGTAGAAAGCGCCATATTCGCAGGCCGTACTGCCGCTCTTGATGCCATCAAGAAAAGAAATGGCGAAGGAACAAAGGGGATTCTTCCGCAGGATGTCAATTTTTCGCCCCTGTGGGGCACTATGAACATAGATACTGTTCTCAAGCAAGACAAAGTTTAGTGGAACTATGTAGGGGACGTTGTCCTCTGCTAGGGCTAGATAGCCTACTTGGGCCTCCTGTAAATACTCTAGGGCTACTTTCTTTTCGACAGCGCGATCAAGACGTCGCATTTCCATGTGGTTCCTCCTCTAGGCAAGCGTTTTTTCACCAAGTACTAGCTACATCTTAACGCAAATGCAGCGTTACGGAAAGGAAGGGATCTTAGTGGAGATAGTGATCTGCCAACTCACCCTTGAAGCCGTGGATAGTAGCTTGAAGGGTTTTCTGGAGGAACAGTGCCCAGCTGGTACTATCTTGGTTGCTAAATGTATCGGATGCTGTGGGGAATGTGCCTCTACTTATGTTGTCTTGGTCGATGGTGACCCAGTCGTTGCGCCTAACCGGGAGAAGTTGTTGGAGCGTCTGCGAGCTTTATGAGGAGAGAATTGAGGTGGTCGCCGTGTGGGAGGATTTAGAATGCTACTTGCGCTTTGACCCGAGCCGGCGTGGGTTTGCAGGTCTACTAAAGGCAGGTAGCCTCGAGCGAGTGGCGTGCCGGTTAGAGCAGACCAAGCGCGTGGCCATTGCGACAGGATTCTTCATCCCAGAAGCCCAGG
>QLUC01000097.1 GCA_018725275.1 Bacillota bacterium
GTTGCTACGAAACGATAGGGCCACTGCGAGCATACACCCCCTTGTTTTTCCCCCTTCCTTAAGTCGCCCCCATAGGACAACGCCCCAGTGGGGCGTTGCTACAAATGACAGGAGTGTTGCTGCTTGAAGCTCTACCTAAACCTCTTCGGTATAGCCCTAGGACTCTTTCTAGCCACCCTCACGCCGCCCCCTGAGCTCTCGATTGCCGCCATGCAGGCCTTGGGGCTGCTCGCCTGGGCTATCTGTGCCTTTGTGGGCCAAGTCTACGACGACTACATCGTCGCGCTCATCATGGCGGTAGGGTGGATTGTGCTCGGCATAGTGCCGCTTGAGACCGCCTTTGCCACCTTTCATAGCCGCACTTGGTGGCTCTTAGTGGGGGCCCTAGGTTTAGGGGCAGGGGTGGCCAGGAGTGGCCTACTAAAGAGGAGCACTTTGCTCATGTTAAGGCTTATGCCGCCAAGCTACTTCGGGCAGACCCTGGCCCTCTTTTTAACCGGGGTCGTCTTCTGCCCGGCCATTCCGAGCGTCACCGCCAAGGTGAGTATTACGGGAAAGTTTATTCCCGGGCTGGCCGGAGCGATGGGTTTTGGCGAGCGGAGCAAGGAGAGCGCGGGGCTTTTTTTGGCCATGTACCTAGGCTTTGTTTTGGCCGCGCCCATGTATATGACGGCGACCAGCACCAATTTGTTTTTAATTGAACTTTTGCCCCCGCTTGAGGTCAGCCGCATGAGCTGGGGATTTTGGCTGACGGCGGCACTACCCCCGGTGCTATTCGCGGCGATGCTCGGGTATCTGGCCTTGCTGATTCTCTTTCGTCCCAAGAGGGAGGCGGTTGCCGACCGGTCAATGGTTGGCGCAGAAATACAGGCTCTAGGCCCGCTGACCCGACCGGAGAAGGTTACCCTTTTAGTCTTACTCCTCGCACTCATACTTTGGATTACGGAGGGTTGGCATGGGCAGCAGCCGGCAGCGGTGGCTTTAGCCGCCCTTACGGTGCTCTTGGCGACGGGCACGGTGGACAGAAAGACCTTTCACACGGAGATAGGTTGGTCGTCGCTCATATTCTTAGGCATCATTTTAAACCTCGGGCAGGTCTTCCCGCTCCTCGGGATAGATAAATTCTTAGGGGCAGAGTTACTGCCGCTCCTAGGCCCCTTGGCCGAAAACTCCCTTCTTTTTACCGCCTTGCTCATGGCCTGCACTTTTCTCTTGCGCTTTGTCATGGTCTCGATTAACGCTTTGCTAGCCATACTCATGCTCATCCTCACCCCCGTGGCCGCGGCGGCAGGCATGAGCGCTTGGGCTTTGGGGATGGTCATCCATTTAGCGGCCCACGGGGTCTTTGTTATGCCCTACCAAAACATCGTCTACGCGGTAGGCTGCGAGGCCGCCGAGGGCAAGGCCATCTCGGCAAGTGACGGCGCGAAGTTCTCGCTCATATTTACCGGCATAACTGTCCTCGCAGTGCTCGCAGCTTTGCCCTACTGGCGCTGGCTGGGCCTCCTCTAGGGCTGTGGTTAGGCCCAAACTTACGGGTAGCGGTCTGCATTCGTTGGCAGTAGTGCAATCTTTCCGGCGCTGGTTTATAATCTAGACAAGAGAACAGAGAAAGGTGGCTTTGGCATGGGCTCCACTGATTTGCTGGCAGCGGCACTGGCAAAAAAAAGGCTCGCGCGCGAGGCAGAGCGGCAAGCTTTCATTTTGCTAGCCATGCAGGCTCTGGACAAGCTGGCCGGGGAGATGGCGTTTGATTCGGCCTATATATTCGGCTCGGCGGCGCGCCCCTTCGGGTTTAGCGAGGCATCAGATTTAGATGTCGCCTTTGTCGGCCTGAGGGATGAGGATTTTTTTGCCGCCATGGCGTTTCTTTATAACGAGGTGGGACGAGAGGTTGACGTGGTGCAACTAGAGGGGCATAGGCTGGCGGAAAAAATTGTGGGGGAGGGCATACTATGGAGAGGGCTCAGCTAGCCCTTTTGCTGGCCGAAATAGCCGCCCAAGCGGATGTAATCGAGAATGTCTATGCCAAATTAGTGAGCCGCAGCGGCAAAAAGGGGGAAGCTGCCACCGAAAGTCTAGCCTACCAACTGCACAATCTCTACTGTGCTTTTGAGGACCTATTTGCGTTAGTGGCGCAAAATTTTGAGAATCATATTCAGGACAAGGCGCGTTATCACGCTGAGTTACTTAGGCGAATGTCACTCTGCATTGATGGGGTGCGTCCGGCACTGCTGTCGAAAGAGAGTGCGTCGTTACTCGAAAAACTGCGCTCTTTTCGGCATTTTTTCCGCCATGCCTACTCCTACAGCCTTGATGCCAAGAAGGTGCGTATCGTACTAGCCGATGCCCTGAAGCTCCGGGAAGCATACCCCCGTGACGTGGCGGATTTTGTCAAAAAGCTAGAACAATAATCCCAAACGTAAAGCGCGCCGAGGCGCGTTTTTTTCGTGCAGGGATAACCATTTTGTGATAGAATGGTTGTATACAAAACAGTGCACAGACGGAGGGTTGTTATGGGATACACAAGAATTGGCGAAAAATTAGTCAGTCGCGAAAAAATCATGCGCATGGTGGAGAAGGTTCTCGACCGCCGCTCGTCCGGCCTGTCGCAGCAGGATGTGGCCGATGAGCTCGGGCTTGACCGCAGCTTTATCTCGCGCCTCGAAACCCTAGGCGAGCTTCGCAAGGGCGGCAAGATAGCGCTTATTGGCTTTCCGATTGGCAACAAGGCTGAAGTGGCCGGCATTGCGGAGGATTTTGGCGTCGACCACATTTACTTGCTCACCGAGGCCGAGCGCTGGGCTCTCATTCGGGAGAAGAGCGGGGCGGACCTGCTGAACGAAATCATGGGTTTGCTCACGGCGCTGCGCTCCTTTGACACCGTCATCTTAATCGGCTCAGATATGCGCATTAAGTTGGCGGAAGCATTGGTGGATAAGCAAATAATTCCTATGTACATCGGCGACTCCCCCATCAGAGAGGACAAATACATCGACCCAGACGAGCTGCGCCTTTTGCTGCAGGGGCTACGTGGATAGGAGGGGAGCGCAATGAAGCGAGTTGTCAGTGTGAGCTTGGGTGCAAGCAAGCGCGACCACCGGATTGAGGTAGAGCTTTTAGGCGAAAAGTGCCTTATCGAGCGCATCGGCACTGATGGGGACTTAGGCCGCGCCGTGGCCCTCATTAAGAAGCTGGATGGGCAGGTCGACGCCTTTGGCATGGGCGGCATCGACCTCTATGTGCAGGCAGGCGGCAAGCGCTACATCCTGCGCGAAGCTAGGCAGCTGGCCGAGGCCGCCAAGGTCACGCCCATACTCGATGGCACCGGGCTGAAAAATACGCTGGAGCGTAAAGCCGTGCTCTACCTAGACCAGGTCTATGGCCTAAAAATTAAGGGCGCATCGGTCCTCATGGTTTGCGCCGCCGACCGCTTCGGCATGGCGGAGACTTTTGCCGCTCTCGGCGCCAAGCTCACTTTGGGCGATTTTATCTTTACCATCGGCCTGCCCCTCCCCCTCTACAGCCTGCAGGCGCTAGGCAAAGTGGCCGCAGTGCTCGCGCCCATAATGACCCAGCTCCCCATAAAGTATCTCTACCCCACCGGCCCTGACCAAGAGAGGACGGTCCGGCGCGGCGAGCAGTACTTTCGCCAAAACAGCATCATCGCCGGCGATTTTCACATCATCCGCCGCTACTTGCCGGACGGCTTGCAGGACAAGGTTGTGGTCACCAACACGGTGACAGAGAGTGACATATTGTGGCTAGAACAAAAGGGGGCGCGGCTCTTAGTCACCACCACCCCGGAATTCGCCGGACGCTCCTTTGGCACCAATGTCATGGAGGCCCTCTTGGTAGCCTTGTCGGGGCAGCAAAATGCGGGGCTAAGCGCAGAGCAATACGAGGTGCTCCTTGACCGTCTGGACTTTAAGCCGCGCGTGGTCGAGCTTGGCTCGCCGAAGAGTTCATAGTTCATAGAGGGAGGGAATATATGCGCAAATTCGCCTTTATTTTGCACCCCATTGTCGCCGACGACATTGCCCGCAAATTTAAGTTTACCGCCAAGTGGTCGGACGCTTGGAAGGAGAGGTTGGTCAGGCTCTTGCCGCCGCTTAGGGTATCGCACATCACGGGCGTCAAGTCCCCCCATGCGGAGGTAGAGGGTTACTTTGTCGCCTGCCCCTTGACCTCGCGCCAGCTTCTAGGCTCGGTTCCAGCCGCCGAAGCCATTAAGAAAATTGTGCAGGCCGGGCGCGTTGCCGAGAAATTAGGCGCCGAGATAGTGGGCTTAGGCGCTTTGACCTCGGTGGTCGGAGACGCCGGCCTTACGGTGGCCGAGAAGCTCAACATAGGCGTGACCACCGGCAATAGCTACACTGTAGCCACCGCCCTCATGGCGGCGCGCCTGGCTGCCGCCAAGATGCAAGTCAATCTTGCCGCGGCCCAAGTAGTGGTGGTGGGCGCAACCGGTTCTATCGGGCAGGTGTGCGCGCGGCTTATGGCCAAGGAAGCGGCCAGAGTTACCTTGGTGGCGCGCAATTTAGAGCGCTTGCAGGCAGTGCGCGAGAGAATATACGCTGAAAGCGGCACCATGACTTATGTGTCGGACGACGTCGACGCCAGCCTTAAAAATGCCGACATCGTCATTGCCGTCACCAGCGCCCTTGACTGCGTGGTGGACCCGCGGCTACTCAAGCCCGGGGCCATTGTTTGCGACGTGGCTCGCCCGCGCGACGTATCCGAAGAAGTGGCTAGGCTGCGCGATGATGTGCTGATTGTCGATGGCGGAGTGGTCGAAGTGCCCGGGCCGGTGGACTTTGGCTTTAATTTCGGCTTCCCCCCCCGCATGGCCTATGCCTGCATGGCCGAGACCATGCTCCTCGCGCTGGAGGGGAAAGTGGCAGATTTCTCCCTCGGGCGGGATATAAAGCTAGAGCAGGTCGAAGAGATAACGCGCTTAGCTGAAAAACACCAGTTTAAGCTGGCTGGTTTTCGTAGCTTCGAGCGGGCGGTAACGGACGAAAAAATAGCGGCCATCCGTGAGCGCGCTCGGGCGAAGCGAGCGGCTAATTAGTCGCGTGAGTTGTTCGTGCTCAGGCCAGAATCATTGACAAAGGGCGCGAGCGTTATATAATAGACTTGGTCTTGGAGCACTGCTGGCGAAGCGGTGCTCCACTTGAAATAATTAGGGATGCAGCAGTGGCAAGAAAGAGGGAGTTAGTGTGAGCGAAAAAGAGGTCTTAATCACTATTGAAGGGTTAAGGAAGATTGAGGAGGAGCTGGAGCAGCTCAAATCAGTCAAGCGTGCTGAGGTGGCCGAGCGCATTAAAGAAGCTATCGCCCATGGCGACATCTCTGAAAATAGCGAGTATGACGATGCCAAGAACGAGCAGGCTTTTGTGGAGGGGCGCATACTGACTCTAGAGCGCCAATTGCGCAATGCCCGGGTGGTGGACATTTCTGAAAGAGACCACACTGTGGTGGGTTTAGGCTCTAATGTCAGGCTTTACGACGTCGACGCCAAGGAAGAGTTGCAGTATGCCGTCGTGGGGTCGGCCGAAGCGAGCCCGATGGAAATGAAAATTAGTAACGAGTCTCCGGTGGGTAAGGCCCTCATGGGCAAAAAATCGGGGGACACCATCGAAGTCGTGGTGCCTTCAGGCACAACTTTAAAATACACCGTGTTGGCCATCGATTAAAGACGAGTCATTATTTTTGCCTCTTGACACTGATTTTGCCCTATGTTAGCATAAAGAAGTCGCTTCTGGAGTCCACGACAATGGCGTCTTGAATAGTAGCCACTCTCGTGGTACAATAAGTCTCCAGCGACCTTGAGCCTTGAAAACTGAACAATGCAGACGAGCAGTCAAGACACTTTAGGCGTGAGCCGAGAGTAGTTGCGAGTGCAGTGATGACGTTGGCAGGCGCGAGCATGCTGACAAAACAAAAAA
>QLUC01000098.1 GCA_018725275.1 Bacillota bacterium
AAGGGAGTTAGTGGCCCGCGTAGAGGCGGTTCTCCGCCGCTACCAACCGCTCCCTGGCAGCGCGCCGGGCGAGGTGCTTAGATTGGCCAAGGGGCGACTGGTTATTGATACCCTCCGCCATGAGGTTGCTTTAGACGATCGGCCTCTAACGCTTACCGTCACCGAGTACAGGCTCTTGCTGGTAATGGCGCGGTCACCCGGACGGGTATTTAGCCGCGGCGAGCTCCTTCTGGTAGGCCAGGGCGAGCTGGCCACCGGTTTTGATCGCACTGTGGACAGCCACATTAAAAACTTGCGCCAAAAACTAGAGGGCAAGCCCGAGCAGCCGTTATTCATTAAGACCGTCTACGGTGTGGGGTATAAGTTTGGGGAGCAAAGCAGATGAAAGGCGGCATTGCCCAAAAGATTACGCTCACGATTGTCGCGGTGGCGGTGGGTGGAATTGTGTTGGCCGGGCTGATGGCCAATGTGGCTTGGGAGTGGAATTTTCGCCGTTATTTGAGCAGCGTGGCTGTAGAACAGAACGAAAAAATCGTCGAGGCACTGGTGGAGCTCTACAGTGAAGAGACGGCTTGGTCAGGGGTGCGGCATCAAGTGATGCAGATGGGCCTGACCTCGGGTACGCAGATTCGCCTCTTTGACCAAGGCGGCGTTTTGGTCACCGATTCGCTGCCCCGCATGATGATGGGCAGGCACGGCCGGCGCTGGCAGCTAGCGCAAGAGCAAAGGGGCTTGGTGCAGTCCTATGACTTAAAGATTAGCGAAAAAATGGTGGGCACAGTCGAAATTACCCGTTTAGGACAGCAGCGACATCTCTCATGAGTTAAGGACGCCGCTGGCCACTATACAAAGTTATCTCGAGGCTTTTCGGGACGGGGTGTTGCCCATAGATGGGCGAAACATCGCCGCGGTGCTCGAAGAGTCTGGTCGCTTGAGCCACATGGTCAATGACCTGCAGGAGCTAAGCGGGGCCGAACTGGCGGGCAAAAAAGTGGAGCTTTTGCCCATTGAACTAGGTGGTTTTTTGGCGCGCGAAGCGGATTTGGCCAGGCCACTCTTTGTGCAAAAGGGTATCGAGCTCGCTCTCGTGCGGGGGAAGTTGCCCGTGGTGGTGGCGGCGGACGAGGCCATGCTGCTCAAGGTGGTGCGCAATCTTTTGAGCAATGCCCATAAATACACTGCCGCGGGCGGCAGGGTGGAAATCCTGACCTTTGCCGGTGGGGAGGAAAACGGCTTCTTGGTGCGAGACAACGGTGTAGGCATGGAGGCGGAGCATCTGCCTTATATTTTTGAACGGTTTTACCGGGCCGACCCGTCGCGCACGCGGGGCACCGGCGGGTCGGGCATAGGTCTAGCCATTGTACAAGAACTTGTCCTGGGCATGGGTGGACGGGTGGAGGTGGAAAGTGAGCCGGGCCGGGGGAGCATGTTTCGCGTTACCTTTAAGATTCAGACGAGCGCGAGCGTCAGGTCCGCAGGCGGTTAAGTTCCCCAATTATACTCCATCAAAAATGCTTTCCAGATAGCTGTCCAGTTCATCTGGTGAGCCTGGAGTACTTGCTGGCAAGGGGTATTCTGTTTCGCAAGTGATAGTGGCGACGGATGCTGCATCAGTGCCACGGTATTCAATGGGGAAAGATGCGGTTATGTATAGTTATTCGCTATGAAAATATGCATTGCGGTTGACTTGGGGTGTACAAGCGAGCATAATGGAAGTAATCATAGCGGAGGTGAAATTTGACATGCTCAGAAGGAAGATAGCAGACGAATTACTCAAATGGAAAAATCGCGAAGGCAAAATGTGCCTTGTGGTCAAAGGTGCGCGGCAGGTGGGCAAGACGTTCAGCATAGACAAATTCGCCCGTGAAAACTATGCGTACTATACCTATATTAACTTTGACGAGAACCCTACATATAGAGCGATCTTTGACGGAGACTTGGATGTTGCAACACTGATTAAGCAAATATCTCTGCGTGTCCCAGGTGCCGAGCTCGTACAGGGTGAAACACTGCTTTTTCTTGACGAGATTCAGAACTGCCCACGTGCAAGGACGGCGCTGAAATTCTTTGCCATTGACAAGCGCTTTGACATCATTGCCTCCGGTTCACTGCTGGGGATAAACTACAAGGATGTTCCGTCCTACCCGGTTGGATATGTTGAGCACTTGGAGATGTACTCGCTCGACTTTGAAGAATTCCTTTGGGCAAATGGCGTCACTGAAAAATCTGTCGCTGACATCAAGGAGTATTTCAACAAGCGGGAAAAAGTCCCGTCGGCGATGCACGAAAAGATGATGGAACTATTCAAAGAGTATATCGTGGTTGGTGGGATGCCACGGGTCGTTGATGAGTTTGTCGGAACACATAATTTTGCCAATGTGCTTAGGTTGCAAAAGGCTATCATTAGCGACTACATCGATGATATTGCGAAATATGCAGAGGGCGCCGAAAAAACGAAGGCAAGAGCATGCTTTCTGTCCATCCCCAAGCACCTATCCAAGGACTACAAAAAATTTAGGTACAGTCTCGTTGAAAGTCATGGTACGGCAAGAAAGTTCGGTGGTAGCCTGATGTGGCTTTACGACGCAGGCATTATCAATTTTTGCTATAATCTCTCTTTGCCAGAGCTGCCATTGGAAGGCAATGCCCGAAGCGACTGTTTCAAGGTCTATATGCGCGACACCGGGCTTCTGATGGCCATGCTCGAAGAGGGCTCTCAGGAGGACATCATCGACGGCAACCTAGGCATTTACAAGGGCGCAATCTACGAGAACGTCATTGCCGACATCTTTAGCAAGTCTGGAAAAAAACTCTTTTACTTTGAGTATAATTCCCAGATAGAGGTTGATTTTTTTATCCGCCACAGCAAGCTGGTGACAGCCGTTGAAGTGAAATCCGCAGAAAACACGAAGTCGAAATCAATGACCGCCGTGATCGAGAATTATGGTGTAAAACAAGGCATCAAACTCTCTTCCAAAAATGTCGGCGGCACGGATGCTATTGACAGCTATCCACTCTATATGGCGATGTTTCTATAGGTCAGATGCGATGGGGAAGGTTCCTAGAGCTGCAAAGTGCTTAGCAAGCGTTGAGCGATGCGTGCGCAGCGCATCAGGGCCGCAGGCGGTTAAGTTCGCCAATCAATCGTTCTAATTCTTGCAGATGCTGTCCGTAGCCGGCCCAGTTGCCGGTGCGGGCGGCTTCTTGCGCTTGGTTGAACGCCTGCTCAATGGCCTGCGCTAGCTGTTGTAGTGGCAAGGTGCCACCGATGGGGGGCGGGGGAGTGGTGGGTGGTGGGGTAGTGGGGGGTAGACTGCCCGCGAGTTCGGCCAAGGCGGCGGTGAAGGTGGGCGCCATGGCGATGTCGTCCGCGGTGGCCACGATGACGCGCTTTAGTTCGGGCAGGCTGTTGCCGGCGGCCTGGATGTAGAGGGGTTGAACATAGATGAGGGTATCGCCCAGGGGGATGACCAATAAGTTGCCGCGGAAGACGACGGAGCCACCCTGCCCCCAAAGCGTGAGGAGCGGGGAGATGTCGGCATCCTGATTGATGCGCGCCTCTATTTGCATGGGGCCTTGCACCAAAAGGTCCTTAGGGAAGCGGTAGAGAATGAGGTTGCCGTAGTTCTCGCCGTCGCTCTGCCCGGCCAGGTAGGCAATCATATTGTGTTTGGGGTTGTCGGGGGTGCCAGCCGGGGTGAGCGGCAGCACCAGGGCGAACTCATTTTGGTCGGTGGCGGTGCCCGGCAGGTTCATGATGACATAGTAGGGCTGCATGGCGCGCTCCTGCCCACCTTGCTGCTCGCGGGCGATGCGCCAGATGTCTTCTTTGTTGTAAAAGGTGGAGGGGCTGGTCATATGGTAGGTGGCGAGCACTTGCGCCTGTATGGCGAGGAGTTGCTCTGGGTAGCGAATATGCCTGCGCAGTCCGGAGGGCATTTCTGAGATGGGTTTTAAGAATCCGGGGAAGGCGGTACGCAAGGTGTTGGCGATGGGGTCTGCTTGGTCGACTTGATAGAAATCCACGGTGCCATGGTAGGCGTCAATCACGACTTTTACGGAGTTGCGGATGTAGTTGATGCCGCCCGGGGTTACTGGGGTGGAGTAGGGGTAGTGGGTCGAGGTGGTGTAGGCATCTAGCATCCAAAATAAGCGACCCTCATTGATGACTAGGTAGGGGTCGGGGTCATAGGTTAAAAAGGGTGCAATCATCCGCACGCGGTCCATTATGTTGCGATGAAAAAGGATGCGGCTGTCGCTTTGCACATCGTCCGACAAAAGGAGCATGGTGGTGCCGTAGCGCAGGCTGAACATGAGTTTGTTAAAGGGAGTGAGCACGATGCCGTCTTGGCCGGCGTAACGGGTGGTGGCGTTTTCTTCGCCCATAGGAAAGCTAAATTCATCGGTCTTGGCGTTAATAATTACATAACCCCCCGGGAACTCGCCAAAGTAGATTTCGGGGCGGGTGATGGCCAGCTCTGGCCGCACTGAGCGGGGAGGGATGTCTTGCACATAGAACAGGGGCTCGCCGCGGGGGCCAATGCGGTTCACCGGCGAGACGACGGCGCCGAAGCCATGGGTGTAGCGCAGGTGCTCGTTTATCCAGGTGCGGGCGGCGGGGTTTAGGTCGGCTATGGAGAGCTCGCGCGCGGCCAGCATAACTTGCTCGAGTTGGCCGTCGAGCTGGTAGCGGTCGATATCGACATCGTGAAAGCGGTAGTAGGTGCGTATGCCCTGAAGCTGGCGGTAGGACTGAAGCAAGGGCGTCCAGTCGAGGAGGCGGGTGTTGGCGAGGGTGTAGGCGTGTTCTTCTAGGTGGCTGGGCGCAAAGGGTACTGGGGCGGGCAGGTCCTTGATGGTGAGGTTGTCTAGGCCAAAGGCGCGGCGGGTAAACTCGATATTGTGGCGGATAAAGGGTGTCTCGCGTGCGAGTTCGTTGGGTTCGACGACATACTGCTGGATGATGGCGGGGTAGATGGTGCCGACCAAAAGAGATATGCCGACCATGAGGGCGGGCACGGTGGTCAGGAGCTTGATGCGCAGTAATTTGAGGTTGGCTAAAGCAATTGTTGCGCCTAGCAAGGCGAGGACCATGAGGATGTAAAGGATGGGGCGGGTGGCGAAGATGTCGGTGTAGCTTGCGCCAAAGGCGACGCCGCGGGGTGAGTACGCCAGACGGTAGGAGTCGAGGCGGTAAGAGATGGCCTGAAGGATGAGGAGTAACGCGACGAGTAGCGACAGATGCCGTATGGCGCGCGGGTTGCCGCCGCGGGAGAGGTTGAGGTTGTTGGTGATAAGGTAGATGGCGAGGATGGCCAGCGAAAACATGAAGGCTACCCCAAAGGCGGCAGCGACCAGCCCCCCAATAAAGGGGAGGCGAAAGAGAAAGAAAGAGAGGTCTTGTTGGTAGATGGGGTCGACTACCCCCGCCGGTTGGGCGTGCCAGAACATCAGGGCCGAAAGCCCGGCGGAGCTGGCGGGTAGAGCGACGAGGACAGAAAGGGCGGCGGCGAGGCCGCGCAGGCCCCAGGTGACGCCTTTGCCGCGCAAAAAGGTTTCGATAGACTCGCGCCAAGGTTGTTCGGTGGGGTAGTAGCGGATGTTGTCGGCGCTACTTTTTGCGGTGCGGGCGGCGAAGGAATTGCGCAGCGCCTCGAGGTTGGGCCAGAAAAATGCCAAGGCGAGGACAAAGGCCAGGGCAAAAACGCTTGCCTGGGCGAGCATGGTGCGCAGCAGGATGTGTTGGTAGCCTAGGGACAAGAGCCATAGGTAGTCGGTGTAAAAGCGGGCGGAGGAAAAGAGCACTGCCACCATTGCCATTACGAGCAGGAGAATTTTTGTCCGCGTCTTCATTTAGCCACCTCATTTTCTTACCTTTAATGATATACGAGTGCGAAGAGAAAAAGTTTCGGAGAGGGGAGGCG
>QLUC01000099.1 GCA_018725275.1 Bacillota bacterium
AATATTCGTCACCACGCAGCAAAGTCCTGCCTAGTAGCAAAGTCCTGCCTACCACCCTGGGTGCGGTGCTAGAACCTGCCTGCTCCACATAAAATAGTGGTAACTTTTACCTACCGGCCAGACTACGCCCTTTGCCGACCTAAGGGCGATAAATGTGGTGGCTTTCGACAACGCGGTGCCACACGCCTAACCGCGGCCCCAGACAGTCCTTACACCTTAGGGACCAAGAAGGGGGTAGCGCCATACAAGAGGCGCTGTTGACACTAGTTCCCTAAGGCGGCGTTTAAAAATGCGCCTAGGTTAGTGTGTAGCTCCAGCCAATAGACCAAGAAGCCCACGGCGAGCGCTAGAAGAGTGGTGATGACCGAGGCCATGAGCGCAGAACGCTTGTGGAGCGCGAGCAGCGGAAACATCGCATCGCCATCCTGAGAAATGGAGTTCGTCAGTAGAGCCGCGAAAGGTAAAAGGCCGCGCGAGTAGAGGGTGACAAAGATAATCTGGGGCCCACAACCGGGTATCAGTCCGATTAGACCGCCCACCAGGACCGCCACCAGCCCGGTGGCCATGAGGAAGGTTTCGATGAGGGCCTCGCCACTGGCATAGTCGCCCCGACCGAGGAGGAGCACCGTCAACTCATAAACCAGAAAGCCGACAAAAACCCACGAGACGACGAATGCTGTCTCTTGCGCCGCGTGAATAATCGTCTCTTTTAGACTAGCCGCCTTTATCTCTACTTCCTCATGGGTCTCTTCTGCCAGAAACTTCTTGCTGGCCACGAACAAAATCATGGAAAGCAAGGCGCCCACAACCCCTACGGTTAGCACAAAATTCGGGGGGAGGAAAGAATCGACATCGAATTGGGCGGCACCAAGTACGGCCAGGACCAAGCCAACGGCCAGCAGGCCTAGGTAGAATATGTACCCTTGGTGGGTCAAACGGTAGGCCAAGGTGCCACTGGCCTGGTGGCCGGCGCTCCTATGGTGCAAGGCGATATCGACTTCGTCACCCTCGGCATGGCCCAAATGAGGCGCAAAGGTATGTTTGCCCTCCAGCTTGTGCAGCCTGGCAATCTCTTTCTTTTGTTGCTTTGAAGCTTGGTAAGAGGCAAGTAGTCTTGCCCCCAAAGGAGTTTTATCAACCAAGGTGCCCACCACGACCGCCAAGGCGAAAATTATAGCGCTGATGATAAGGAATTGGCGCGGCATAGTGGCAATCATGACGAAAGCAGAATCACCCGTGGTGGCGATGAGCGTCGCAATAACCGCCCCATAGGTAACCGTGCCCTTAATGAAGAGCGGCATGATGAGGATGGACCCGCCACAACCGGGAATGAGCCCAAGCAAAGCGCCAAGGACCGGCTGCCAGCCTTTTGACTTTTCGATACCCCCCAAAAGTGCGCCCGCCTGCCGATAATTGATGTAGCCAAAGAGGAGCAGCACCACCCCGACAAAGGCACCTACGTCAATAAAGGCCCCCGCCATGGACTCTAGCACTATTGGTAATATTTTCTCAAACATTTAATTCCCCCGTTCTAAGTATCGCCTTGCTTTTTGATAGGTAACGCGGTTTCTCTGCCTCTGGCCCGAAACTTTTCTTCTTGGCTGTGATTCTGCTCCTTTCTTGTTAGCGACATGATAACAATAATCATTCTTCTTGTCAATGGGAATAGCCCTCACCTTGACACCTGCCCCTTGGCAAGGTAGATTGTTGCCAAGGGGGGATTCTCATGCCAAACCCATCATACCGCGTGCGCATTGCACCAAGCCCCACTGGGGATGCCCATGTCGGGCACGCGCGCACCGCGCTCTACGACTATATATTAGTCAAACAGAATGCGGGAACCTTTATTTTACGCATTGACGACACCGATACCGCCCGCAACACCGCGACCTCCGAAGAGGGCGTCATCAGAGGCTTGCAGTGGCTGGGCCTTGATTGGGACGAGGGCCCCGACAAGGGCGGCGACTATGGCCCCTACCGCCAAAGCGAGCGACTAGATACCTACGCCACTTACGCCAAAGAATTGCTGGCCCAAGGAAAGGCCTACTTTTGCTACTGCTCACAGGAGGAGCTTGAGGCCATGCGCGAGGCGCAGCTTCTGGTCAAGGAGGACCCCAAGTATACCGGCAAGTGCCGTCATCTGGGTGAGGCCGAAAAGTATAAATTAGCCGGAGAGGGTCGCGTGCCGACGGTGCGTCTCGCCGTATACGGCGGAGTGGTGGGCTTTGAGGACCTGGTGCGGGGCTGGATTGAGACCAACACTAGCTTAATGGGCGACTTCATTATCTTAAAATCCAACGGCATTCCGGTCTACAACTTTGCCACCGTCATTGACGACCACCTCATGGCCATCAGCCATGTCACCAGGGCGGCGGAACACATAGTTAACACCATCCCCCAGGTCCTAATCTACCGGGCCTTAAGCTGGGAAGTGCCTAAATTTGCCCACTTTAGCACCATGCTCAACGAGGACCGCAGCAAGATGAGCAAGCGCAAGGGGGCGACCTTTATCGGTCAGTACGCCGAGATGGGCTACCTGCCTGAAGCCATGTTGAATTTCTTGGCCTTCTTGGGGTGGAGCCCGGGCGATGCGGGCGATGAAATCTATACCTTAGATGAACTGGTCGCCAAATTTTCTTTAGAAAAATGCACCGCATCTAATGCAATTTTTGACGCCAAGAAGCTCGACTGGATTAATGCCAAATGGATTCGCCGCCTGAGCCCCCTCGACCTAGCGGTGCGCATGCTGCCCTTTCTGCAAAGAGCAGAACTTACCGGCAACGACATCGACATCAACTGGCTCTCACGCTTGACGGTCTTGGTGCAGGAGCGCATGACTCGCCTCGACGAAGCCCCCGCCATCTGTGCGCTATTTTTTGTCGAGCCGGAACTCCCCTATGCCGAGATACAGAAGGCCCTCGGGGATGCGGATGGCCGGGCCACACTCAGCGCCGTCCTGCGCAGTCTAATCCCCACTCCTTGGGTGGAAAGTGAAATAGAAAAGGCCTTACGGGCTCTGCAGCCAACGCTCGGCCTCTCCACCAAAGCTTACTTCATGACGCTGCGCCTTTCCATCCTCGGCAGCGCGGTGTCGCCACCCCTGTTTGCCAGCCTTGAAGTCCTCGGTAAGGAACGCGTCATCGCCCGTCTAGAGCGGACCTTGACCAACCTAGCCTCAGTCTAGGTCCGGGCCCGTTTCAGGCACAACCACGGCCGGTACCGTGGCAAACATTTGCCGGCGCACCACTGACTTGGCCTTCCATGCTCCCGAAAGGTAGCGCAGGGTTGGCACAAGCATGGCGACGCTCCACCCAATGGGGATGGACCACCATATGCCGCGGTACCCAAGTGCAGTGGTGGTCAGCCAGTAAGCAGCCCCCACGCGCACGACGAAGCTGGTGAGCGAAGTAAAAAGGGGTATGAGGGCATCTCCTGCGCCCCTAAGGACGCCGTTTAAGACCATCAGGACGCCAAAGATGGCGTAAAAAAGAGAAACGGTGCGCATATAATCCACGCCTTGCGCGATGACGTCAACTTCTGCTTCCGAGACAAAGATTTGAATGAGGTAGGGGCCGGCGGTCAGCACCAACAGCGTGATGAGCACGGTGCAGACAATGACCATGGCCAGCGTGGCTCGCACGCCCTGACTGATGCGGTCAAAACGCCCCGCCCCGATGTTTTGCCCCGTATAGGTGGCCACGGCCATGCCTAAGTTCATGATGGGCATCATGGCGAATGAGTCCATGCGTCCGGCAGCGGCGAAGGCGGCCATGGTGGTTGGACCAAAGGAATTGACCAAGGCCTGCACAAACATCATACCCACCGAGGCAATACCCTGCTGAATAGAGCTAGGGATACCGATTTTGACCATGGTAGCGAATATCGCGCGGTCAAAAACCCATTGGTTGGCAAGAAACTTTAGATAGGGCACTTTATAGTAGATATACAATAAAGAGAGCAGGGAGGACACTCCCTGCGATATGACCGTCGCCCATGCCACCCCGGGAACGCCCCACTTAAGGACCACCACAAAGTAGATATTGAGGACCACATTAACTAGGGTCGACACGATAAGGAAGTATAGCGGCGTCTTGGAATCTCCTAAGGAGCGCAAAATGCCGGCCAAGGCATTGTAGGCGAACATGAAGACGACGCCCCCGAAGAAGATTTGCATGTAGGAAGTAGCGTCCCCCAGGATCGCCTCCGGTGTGCCCAAGAGGAGCAAGAGGGGACGGCTGAGCACCACCCCCACCACGCTCATGGCGAGGGCGAGCACTATCTGAAAAGTAAGCGCGGTCGAAATTGCTCGCCGCGTTTTTTCTTCGTCCTTAGCGCCGAAGTACTGCGAAATGACCACGCCTGAGCCCATGGAGAGGCCGAGAATCACCGCTACCAATAAGAAAATGACCGGGAAACTGGTGCCCACCGCCGCGAGGGCCTGCGGGCCGATAAAGCGTCCCACGACGATGGCATCGACCATGTTGTACAACTGTTGAAAAATATTGCCGATAAACATGGGTATGGTAAAAGTCCAGATGAGTTTCGCCGGCGACCCTTGGGTCATGTCCCTAATCATTGCCCCGACCACCTTACAGCAGATTTTACTCAGCATAGCATGGAAGCGAATTAAATGCTATGGTTACCGAAAAATCTGCCGCAAGCCGCCGGGGCGTTAATCCGCCGCCACGCTCTGCCCGGCCAAGTGGGCCTCATGCAGACTGCGGTACATGCCATCAGTGGCAAGAAGCTCGCCATGCGTTCCTTCCTCCACCACACGCCCTGCGGCTACGACGATGATTTTGTGCGCCTTTTCGATGGTGGACAGGCGGTGGGCGACCACGACCACCGTGCGCTCCTGCATGAGCCGGTTGAGGGCCTCTTGTACCAAAGCCTCGGATTCGGAGTCGAGAGAGGCGGTAGCTTCGTCGAGGAGCAAGATGGGGGCACGGCGAATGACGGCTCGGGCGATGGCGATGCGCTGCCTCTGCCCGCCGGAGAGCTCGGCACCCTTCTCCCCTACCTCAGTCTCATAACCACTACCGAGGGCCATGATAAAATCATGGGCATTGGCGGCCTTGGCGGCGTCAACGACATCTTCATTACTGGCTTCTAACCTGCCGCAGCGAATGTTATCGGCGATGGTGCCGGAAAAAAGATGCGCGTCTTGCGGCACATAGCTGAGGTGCCCGCGTGCCTCGGCAAGACTTTGCGCGCTGAGGGTCGCGCCGTTAATGATTATCGAACCCTTCTGCGGCTCATAGAAACCCATGATGAGTTTGAGTAGGGTACTCTTGCCCCCGCCGCTGGGACCAACCAAAGCGATCATTTCACCCTTGTTAGCCGTGAGAGAGATGCCATCGATAACTTTTTCTCCATCGGCATAGGCGAATTCAACATCACGGAAGGCGACGGGAGCGGACGCCAAAGCATTCATGCCGGCAAAACTCGTTGGCTCGTCGGGTTCGTTCTGCAAAGCGACCACCCTCTCAGCTGCCGCCCAGGAGCTCTGCAGACCGGTAATATGCGCGCCGATGCCGGTAAAGAAACGCTCCACGCCATTTTGCGCCCGAATTACCAAGACGATTTCGGGCACGCTTATCTCGCCGCGCATCGATAAAATGGCCGAGACCACGAGTAGACCCATAAAATTTAGAACTGAGGTGACAAAATTCGCGCCCTCTAAGTAGGCTTGGGTGCCCACTCGCGCTAGTCCAAGGCGCTGCACGCTCTGGCTGTTCGCCACCAGAGTCCTTTCCATGATGGGGTAGAGAGAGAAACTCTTAATCACCACGATGCCGGCAAATAAGTCGGTCAAGGTCGTGGTCAGCACACTTTGTTTGGCTTGCAAGGCCCGACTTATCTCGCGCAGCTTGCGGGAGGCCAGCGTGTTGGCCAAGACCCCTATAGTCCCCGA